>NZ_JMMD01000004.1:0-217403 GCF_000686965.1 Butyrivibrio sp. AE2005 | reverse complement strand
CTGCCTCTATTATCTCTACACCTTTCCTCTTGCATAATGTACTGAGAATATTTGCAATGTCCTGCTTGATCTGACCATACGCAACCTTTCTCCTGAACTTAGGTGCAAATACTATGTGATACTTACACTCCCATCTAGTGTGTGATAAACTATTCATGTCCATTTTGGACTACCTCCTGTGCTTTACTTTGGTTGGCGAACCGTAGTAATTCTAGCACGGGAGGTTTTTTACTGTAAGCTGAAGCAGCTGTTGTCCCCCTGCATAGCAGGGGGTTTTATTAAAGATGCTACACAATAAAAAAAAGAGAAGTCCTTTTTCGACTTCTCTTTTTCAAGTAGATCAGATTATAACTTTTATTGTCATTGTTTTGCCGCTCGGACACTCTGCACTTATTGTGCCGCCATGAACTTCTGCCGCCGCCTTAGCAATCGCAAGTCCGACACCTGTACCTCCCGTCTCAGTACTTCTTGACGAGTCGGGTCTGTAAAAACGGTCAAACAGTTTTTCAGTATCCGGTATCGTACTAAGTTCACAGGTGTTAAAAACCTCGATCACCGCTCTGTTTTTCTTTTTATAAACACTTAACCTAATATCTCCGTTTGCATCGGAATACCTTATCGCGTTATCTAAAAGCACCGACAACATCTGATGAATCGCCGACTTATCTCCGTAAATATTCACATCATCCTGAATATCCACAGAAAAATTCTTTTCACTTGCCTTGGCCTGAACTTCAAACACCTCAGCTATCTCCCATGCGGCCGAACTTAAGGACAGATGTTCCTTGTCGGGAAGCGGAATATCTTCATCAAGCCTGGAGAGCTGTACAAGTTCGCTCACAAGCTTACTCATTCTCCCCGTCTGCTTCCTTATATTATCTATCCACTCATCTCCTTCATGTTCCATGCTAAGGACATCCAGACTTGTACTTATGGACGTAAGCGGAGTTTTCAGTTCATGGCTTGCATCCGTAATAAACTGCTTCTGCCTTCTGATATTATTTGCAATAGGGCGTATCGCCCTGTTTGAGAAAAGAACTACCAATATAAATACAAGTAAGAGACTTACACCGGAAACCGCAATCGTCAGTGTCCTTAAAGTATGCATTAATTGCAGCTCTCGCGTGGAATTAAGAAAAACGATTACTGTAGAATCTCTATACTTTACTTTTCCAAATCTGAATTCATTTTTATATCCACGTTCTTTTTTATCCAAATAGACTTGTTCTGCAAGCTGCTTTGCTCCCGAAGCATCGACTGAAGCGACAAAATCAAGCGATGTAGACATGACATTGCCGTTACCGTCAAGTCGCGCAATAAAAAAACGCGTCATATAACCGGCTTCCGCATCGGGTGAACCTCTAAAAGGGCCATCCGGCGGCGGTCCCGGTGGATTCCCATCAGGGCTTGGTGGATTTCCGTCAGGCACCGGTTGCCCGTTATTCATTCCGGAATCCGGTACCGGAGGCTTTCCGGCCTCAAATTCATGAATGGCCAAAATTGTTTCATCAAGCCTTTTTGTAACAACAGTGTAATTAATCAGATTAACAAGAAAGGCAACCATAAGTATTACTGCAAAAAAAGCAGCCATTGCTGCAATTATCACGCGGTAACGCATTCTTTTCAGCATGAGGTCACCTCCAGTGCATATCCGATGCCACGCATTGTCTTTATTTCCACATTGGCCTTGATCTGCCTTAACTTCTTTCGAACATATCCTATGGTAGTCCATACCACATCTATGTCAGATTCCGTATCATAGCCCCATATCTTTTCCATCAAATGCTCCGTTGAAAAGACCTGTCCCGGATGAAGAATAAAAAGTTCAATAAGTTGAAACTCCTTGTTTGTAAGCTTGATGCTCTTTTTGCCTACACTTATTTCGTACTTATTACTGTCAAGAATTATGTTTCCTATACTCTGAACAGAATCGTTGTAGTTCTCACTGCGGCGCCCCAGCGCCTTAACCCTTGCAATCAGTTCACTCGTAGCAAACGGTTTAGGCAGGTAATCATCGGCTCCCGCTTCAAGCCCTGCCACTCTGTCTTCAATCTCAGCCTTTGATGTAAGGAGCAGGACAGGCGTCCTGATTCCGTTCTGCCTTATGAGCGACAGAACTTCAAGCCCGCTTTTTCCCGGCATCATAATATCAAGCACGATCACTTCATACGAACCATCTTGTATGTAATCCCATGCAGCATCTCCGTTATGCACAATATCCACGGAGTACATCGCTTTCTCCATCAGGAGTTTAAGCGCTTTCGCCGTTGCAACCTCATCCTCAGCAATCAAGATTCTCATATACGCCCTCATTAAACGTTTTTACATCTTTAAAACATCTATAAATTAATAATATGATGCAAATGGAAAAAGGTCAAAGATACGAGACATCACTCACTAACCGTTTCAGGTACATCTTCTCCGGTATATGCGGAATCGTTTGTATATAGCTTGTCGAAAGTGCCATAGACCTTAAGCTTCAAATATATCTTTCCGTTATCCATAAGCACAGCAGTATACTCCGTACCATAGGTCGGAACAAGGCAATCTACAAATCTGCATTTCTCACCGGATTTAGTCTCGGTATCCTTATAACCGACCGCCCCGATTTCCGTTCCAAACTTAAAGTAATCCTCATACAACTCGTCGTCTCCAATAAGCTTTTTGATCTCAGATAATTGCGACTCTGTATAAGCTTTATTCAGTATGTCATCATTTATAAATGCTTTCTTATCTCGTGTATAATCTCTGCCGGCCCACACGTTCATCCCCAAACCGAGTAATCCTACCTGCTTGACATGCACGGTATCACCGTCCATTTCAAAGCTCAGATATTCATCTTCCGCTTCGGTATACTTGTAGACCGCAACATTATCTTTTACAAAAAGCGCGTCTCCTTCTATCTCCCCTGTGTGAAGGTAATAATAAAAGAAACCCGAAAAGTGAAATCCTTTTTCGCTCTGATCTGTTATTGTAATCTCCCCGCTATAAGACGAGTGCTCTCCGCCATACCATTTTCCTTCAAAATTAGCGGCATTAGGGCATTCTTTTGCCTCACTGTAAAGCTTGGACCAATAATCTTCTGAACTATCCAAAACGCTTGCACTGTCCTCTTCTGCCGAATCGACAGAAGCACCGGATACAACTTCCACCGAGGCTTCTGAACTTGTGCTTTCCTCACCGGACTCGATATTTACCTCATCCTTTCCACACCCGGTTGCAGAAGCCATGAGCAAAACAATCATCAGCGCCAAAATTCTTCTCTTATTCATCAGTACTCCAATCTCTAGCTCGTTAAACATCTATAGACAATAATATGGCGTATTGCAGAAATGGTCAAAATGATTCAGAACGGTCGTATCCCCCCCTGGCATACTTCTCAACTACAAATTTCACGGCTTCACAAAATCAAAGAAGCCTTCTGTACCATGAAAGAAAAGCCGAGAGGCCTCGTTAAACCGGTTGTGTATATTGAAGAATAAGCTAATACTATGATATAAATAGGAATAAAAAAATGACCTATCAGAAGTTATGGGATGAATCTGATAGGTCTGCTTTATTAATGATATTTATCCTTTGCTATTTTTCAAGTCATTCTCAGAAATATTATTTCATTCCAATCAGCAAATTGTCCAAAAAGAAATCACAAATCCCATTTACTAATTAGTTCATTTGTGGAAAAATTGAAAGTTTTATTAAATCGATTTCTTTATGATTAATCGTGTGATATAAATATATCGATTGGTTTTTTTGTTTTAAATTTGAGAAAAGAGGGATTGGAATGGCAGAAGTAAGTAATAGTTCTACTATGTTATCACAAGAAGAAATAGATAAGCTTATTAAAAAACTCGAAGAAGAAAAAGAGAATAACGCATAATATAAGGGGCTGTTTCAGCCCCTTTTGTGTTATATAGAGTTATCATAGCCAGCCCGAAATCAAAGTCATATGTTCGGAAAGTTTTACAGCTTTAGGCTTCATCGTATGGCTATAAGGCGGATTTTCTTGTTGTTGCATATGTTGATATTCAAGGCAAAAAAAAACTAAGTTTTTCATTCTTCGCTCCAAAACTCGCCCAAGAATGGGCTCAAACAGTTGGAGCGAAAACAGAATGAAAAGCTTAGTCTTTTTATTGCTCTTGAATATAGCAACATACGCAAATACTGCGAAAATCCGCCTTATAGCCATACGATGAAATTAAACCTAGAACTTTCCGAACATATGACTTTGATTCCGAGCGTTATAAAAGGCTGCAACACATAGTGCTACAGCCAGTTTTATTACAGCGTTGAATATCCAAATCCATTGCAGATTGCATCAACAGGAACTCCACTTTTGCACAGAGGGCATGAGTCCTGCGAAGCAGTTGAATAATCCGGAAGATCACGCACCGTGAACAACGCACGGATCGGAATGTTTTCAATCTGAGTAGCTAAAGAGAAGATCGCGGATATTCCAACAATTTCCCCTTTATAAAATCTAATAGACTCAAGCGCACTCTTTAACGTCTTTCCGGTCGTTGCTGAATCGATAAGGATAAGCACCTTCTTTTCATTTATCATGTGCTGATTATTCTCACGAAACATCATCTGACCGTTGACATTATATTCGGGTGCCGTAATGTACATGGACTTATGGGAATTCATGGATAATATTCCTGCCTCGGTAAGCTTATTGGCCATGTATGAGCCAACCACTTCCATTCCGTCAAGACACAGGATCGTATCGATAACATCGGAAGACATGTACATCTCAGCAAGCGATTCACCGGCCGCACGAGCCTCTTTCATTCTTGCTTTGGTATCACACAGATCAATATAGTAATTAACATGGGAATTTGGGGTTATGAAATGCCCCTTTGTATAACGAAGAATTACGTCAGTATTTCCGGTGTATTCAAGTTTTTTGTATCCTTGCATGTGTACCCTCCTATGAGCCCATCGGCAAACAACAAAACAACCTAAATCTTATTACCATATTTACTTACAATACCATTATAATTTATATCTTATATCAGATGCAATTATAGCCTCTATTAATAAGGATGTTTTCAACCTGTGCAATGTCGTCTGTATGGATCACCATAATAGGAAGACCTGAATCACGGTTAAAAGAAAGATATGTGTAATTTACGTTTATATTGCTGTCAAATAAGGTCTTTAAGATCTTATCCAAAGATCCGACTTCATCCTGACACTCAACGGCAAGAACAGGAGTTGTCTTGCAAATGTAGCCTGCGCTGCTGAGTACTTCGATGCTTTTTTCAGGATCTGAAACAACCATTCTTATTATTCCATATTCTGCAGAATCATTAGTTACAGATCCAAGAATATTGATTCCGTTTTGGCAAAGAATTCCTGTCACATTCTGTAAGCATCCTTTTTTATTTTCTGCATAAATAGATATTTGCTTTAACATATAATTGCCCCTCTTCCAGTTGATTTATGCATGTATTCTAACATTGCACTTTATTATTGTCCAGTGTAAAAGAACTCCTACACTCCTCAAAATTTCCTCGTATTCAAAAAGAAAAGCGAGGCTACAAGCATTATATAGCCTCGCTTATCGTAAATTTATTAACCTTCGCCCTCTTCAAAAGCTTTGTTCACCGCTCTCAAAACATCCGAAGTATTAAACGGCTTAACGATAAAGTCTTTTGCTCCCTTTTTTATTGCCAGGACTATCATTCCTTCATATTTCTGATCGGAACACATGATAACACGTGCTTTTGGATCGTATTCCCTCACAGCGACCAATGCATCTATCCCGTTCATCTTCGGCATATTTATGTCAAGAACCATAAGATCGGGATTCTTTTCTTTATACATATCGACTGCTTCGTCCCCGGTAACGGCTTCGCCTACAATATGATATTCTTCGGAGCTAAGCGCATTCTTTATCATCTCTCTGAATAATGCTGTATCATCTGCTATCAATACCTTCTTCATAACGTGGTCTCCTTTATTTGAAACATCAACGAATTGGCACGATTTGACTTTTGACACCTATATCATATGATATACGGATTGCTCCATGACTTTCGTCACCTATATCATATATATATTATGTCTACAAAAACGTATATATTTCAAATAAAATATTGATAAATATAGCACGATTTTTCAGCTTATTTTTTGTTGAGTCTGGCTAAATCCGCCTGTCTTATGCGGGCTCTGCTTATCTTTCCGCTGCTTGTTCTCGGTAATTCGTCTACGAATTTGATTATCCTGGGATACTTGTATATCGCAACACGCTTTTTTACGAATTCCTGAATCTCAGTTCCGAGCTTGCCTGTATCTTCAACGCCATCTTTGAGGATAATGCTCGCTTTTACAACGGCGCCTCTGTTCTTTGAAGGAAATCCCGTAACAGCGCACTCAAATACCGCAGGGTGGCACATTATAACGTCCTCTACTTCGGAAGGTCCTATACGGTAGCCGCTTGATTTAATGACATCGTCATTTCTTCCCAGGAAAAAGAAATGTCCGCTTTCATCCATGATAGCTTTATCCTTTGTATGATAAACGCCACCGTGCCAAACTTCCTTATATAATGCCTCATCACCGAGGTATCCCTTAAAAATGCCTATAGGTCTTTTGTCCCCTTCGGGAATTATGACTATCTCGCCCTCTTCACCTGCAGCAACAGGTTTATTATCCTCATCGACCAAAGTCACCTTATATAAAGGAGACGATACACCGATGGAGCCCTTTATCTGCTCTTTGCCTACAGGTGTGCATATCTGTAGCGCGGTTTCAGTCTGGCCGAACCCTTCGCGAATGCGGATTCCCGTCATGTCAAAAAACTTTTCCGCTACTTCTTCAGGCATCGGCTCGCCGGCAGTTGTCGCATTTTTTAAATTGCTAAGATCGTACCTGGAAATATCTTCCAGAATAAGATACTTATAAATAGTAGGCGGAGCACAGAACGTGCATATCTTTTCCTCAGCGATAAGCTTCAGCAAATCTGCGGCATAGAACTGCTCATAGTCATAGACCATTATGGCTGTTCCTATAAACCACTGGCCATACAGCTTGCCCCATGCAGACTTAGCCCACCCTGAATCGGCAACCGTAAGGTGCAGTCCGTCATATTCCACACCGTGCCAGCATTTAGCCGTGTAGATATGTGCTATCGGATATGAAAAGTCATGTATTACCGCCTTTGGCGCACCGCTTGTACCTGACGTAAAATAGTAAAGCATATTGTCATTTACATCGGTACTTATTCTGTCAAGTTCCTCAGAAGCTTCTTCCATGATTCCCGCAAAAGAGATTGTATCCTTATAGCTGTCTCCAACTACAATCTGAATGACATCATGCCCTGAAACGGCGCGTTCCACTTTATCACAGATCTGCTCTGAATTAACACAGATCACGGCCTTTGCTCCAGAGATATTAATTCTCTCTTTAATATCCTCGGAAGATACCATATGTGACGTAGGTATAGCTACGGCTCCAAGCTTATGAATCGCAAGAATGCTGATCCAGAACTCATATCTTCTTTTTAGAAGGAGCATTACAGGATCCCCTCGCTTTATTCCAAGCGATTTAAGAGCATTTGCAGCTTTATTGGTAAGTCTTTTAAGATCACCGAAAGTAAATCTCGTATCCCTGCCATCCATGCTTCTGTGCACCATAGCCGGCTTATCCGGACATTCTTCGGCAAATTTGTCTATCACATCATAAGCGAAATTGAAATTGTCATCAAAACTTGTTTCAATACTTACTATATTTCCGTCTTTATCGCATTTTTCCTTATAGTATTTTTGATATATGTTAATCATCTTTGCCTCTAATATCCGACTCTTCTGAATTTTTCATATCTTTCATCGGTAAGTGTATCAATATCCGTAGCCAACAATTTCTTAAGCTCCGAATATATATCGTTTTCTAAGTTCTCAAAAGAATCATTGCTACAAATCTTATCTATAAGTCCCAGTTTGTACAGCTTCTCGGCCGTAAGATAAAGCGCATCCGCGACCACATCTGCTTTTTCCGTACTTTTCCATAAGATATTCGCGCAACTCTCAGGTGATACCACGCTAAAATACGCATCCTCCAGCATCCATATTCTGTCCGCATGTGAAAGAGCAAGTGCGCCTCCGCTTCCACCTTCTCCGATAACTACCGATAAGATTGGTGTCCGCAGGTCAGACATTTCATACAGATTCTCGGCAATTGCTCTTCCCTGGCCGCGTTCTTCCGCATCTACGCCGCAGAAAGCACCTGCTGTATCTATAAAGCACACTATCGGTCTGTGAAACTTTTCCGCCTGCTTCATGAGTCTCAAGGCTTTTCTGTAGCCTTCGGGATGAGCGCTTCCAAAGTTATGAGCTATCCTGTCTTCGGTATTCTTACCTTTTTCAATTCCGATAACTGTCACAGGCATGTCTTTTATCATTCCTATACCTGCGATAACGGCTCCGTCATCACCAAAGTATCTGTCACCGTGAAATTCAATAAAATCACCGATAACGGCGTTCATATAATCAACCGCCGTGTACCGGTTGTCACTTCGTGCACCGAGCACGATATCATAATCTCTCATATCTGCCCTCTTGTATTCTTCTTTAGCAGTTGTGAATCTTAAGTATCTTTTCAAGGTAATCCCTTTGCTTATCTCTTGTTACAATGTCATCTATAAATCCGCATTCCAGAACTCTTTCTGCTTTCTGGAAGCCCTTGGGAAGCGCTCTGTTAAGAGTCTTCTCAATAACACGGGGGCCCGCAAATCCTATCCTTGCTCCGGGCTCTGCAAGCGTTATGTCCGCAAGCATCGCAAAGCTCGCATCCACGCCTCCCGTCGTAGGATTGGTCAAAAGATTTATATACAGATTTTCCGCATTGTTATGTCTTTTAACCGCCGCGGAAACCTTAGACATCTGCATAAGAGAAAGCATTCCTTCCTGCATTCTTGCTCCGCCGGAGACTGTAACTCCGATAACGGGAAGGCTCTTTTCGGTAGCATATTCAAAAAGACTTGTAATGCGCTCTCCGACAACCGCTCCCATTGACCCCATCATGAAGTTTGCATCCATTGCAAAAATGCATGTTCTGTAGCCGCCAATCGTTGCAACACCGCAGATAACGCCTTCATTTTCACGGCTCTTTTCCCTGGCTGCCTGCAACTTACTGTCATACTCGGGGAAATCAAGAATATTCTTTGACTCAAGATCTCCGAATAATTCCACAAAACTTCTTTTATCCGCGAGCATCAGTATTCTGCGCCTTGCTCTTACGGGAAAGTAGTGTCCGCAGTTCGGACATACGAAATTGTTTTTTCTAATCTTGGCTACGGCTGTCTCTTTCTGGCATCTCTTACAGGTTACTTTTCTGCTTTTCGGCTTAACATCGCCATATTCAAGCTCATTATTTGCTTTTAAAAAAAGACTTTTTAATTCCATAGTTTACAAAACCTTCTGACATATCCCCGTGTCGTAATTGCCGATCACAAATTTGTTGTTGTCCATGAACTTCATATGCATCTCTCTGTTGTTATCAACACCGACAAGCACAAACTCTGAGAGTGCACTTTTCATCTTACGGATCGCACCGTCCCTTGTATCCGCACAAACTATGAGTTTACCAAGCATGGAATCATAGAACGGAGTCACCTCATAGCTCTGATAGAGCGCCGAATCAAATCTCACGTCTACTCCTCCGGGTATATGCAAAAGCTCAACCTTTCCGGTAGACGGCCTAAAGTCTACTGAATTTTCCGCACAGATCCTACATTCAATTGCATGCTTATTGTGCGCGATATCTTCCTGATTAAAAGGAATATCTATTCCTGCCGCAGTCCTTATCTGCCACTCAACTATGTCTATGCCGCATACCATCTCAGTCACGGAGTGCTCAACCTGAAGACGGGTATTCATTTCCATAAAATAGAAGGAATCCCCTTTAACAAGAAACTCCACGGTTCCAACGGTTACATAGCCAACCGTTTTGGCAAGATCTGAAGCAGCTTTGTACATCTTTTCACGTGTTTCATCAGATAAAACAGGAGCAGGACACTCCTCTATAAGTTTCTGGTTTTTGCGCTGAACGGAGCAGTCTCTGTCGCCAAGGACAATTACTTTTCCTCTCTGGTCCGCAAGAATCTGAACCTCAACATGCTTTACGTTCTCGAGATACTTCTCCATAAAGATGGCATCATCTGCAAAAGAGCTCTTTGCTTCCTTTTTTACCTGCTCAAAAGCCGGTATTAATTCGCTTTCCTCTCTTACAACACGGATTCCCTTTCCGCCACCGCCGGCTCTCGCCTTGAGTATTACCGGATATCCTATCTCTTTTGCCCATCTGATCGCAGCCTTGTTGCTCTCTAAGATGTCGCTTCCGGGTGTGACGGGAACTCCGGTACTGACAGCAATCTGTCTCGCAATCTCTTTTTGTCCCATCTTCTCCATGACTTCGGAGCCCGGGCCTATAAGCGCAATGTCGTTTTCTTCACACTTCCTTGCAAACTCAGGATTCTCGGAAAGCATACCGTATCCGGGGTGGATTGCTTCAGCTCCGACAGCCTGAGCCAACGTAATTATGACGTTAATATTCAAATAGCTGTCGTTTACTAAAGGTCCGCCGATGCAGTAGCTCTCATCAGCCATCTCTACATGAAGTGCGTCCTTATCTGCATCGGAATAAACCGCAACGGTCTCTATTCCCATTTCCTTGCATGCTCTGATAACACGTACGGCAACTTCACCACGGTTTGCTATAAGAATCTTAGAAAACATGTCACGCTTCCTCTCTTTCTCCTACTTCCGTAATGGCAAAAGAAAAATCTCCGCTCATACATTTTTTCCCATCTACAGTCAGTTCCCCATGAAGTACATACATGGGGTGAAAAGACCTTATGACCTTAGTGTCGACTCTGATCCTGTCTCCGGGCTTAACCATGTTTCTGAAACGAACTTTATCAAGTCCCGTATAAACAGGAATAACTCCGCCATTCGCCATCTTATCCGCAAAAAGAACGCAGGCTGACTGTGCCATTATCTCGCACTGTATTACTCCGGGCACGATGGGATTACCGGGGAAATGTCCCTGTAAAAAATACTCATCGCCGCGCACGTTGTAATAACCTGTTGCCGTTCCGTCCTCATTGAGATACGCCTCATCAACAAGAAGCATCGGCTCTCTGTGCGGAAGTATCTTTTTCAATTCTTCTCTATTCATAAATTCCTCTTACTCAATAACAAAAAGTGTCTGTTTATACTCAACAAGCGCGCCGTCTGTAACACAGACTTTCTTGACAACCCCGCTCACGGGAGCTTTTACTTCATTCATCATTTTCATTGCCTCGATGGTGCAAAGTACGTCTCCTTCGGATACTTTGTCGCCTTCCTTGAGAGCTTTCTTTTCACCGACAGATGCATAGAAGATTCCAAGAAGCGGTGCGTTTACTGCAGTTCCGGAAATGCTTTCTTCCGCTCCCTGCGCGCTTTGAACGTCCGGAGCACTCTCCTTTTGTACCGGCGTAGCTTCTACTACCTTTACGCTCTCGGTCTTACAGGAGTTCTCTCTTTTCATTTGAATCTTAAAGTCTCCTTCTTCGACAGAAAGCTCTGTTAAATTCAATCTTAAAAAAAGATCACCGTACTCTTTTAATGAACTCATAATTGCCCTTTCTCAATTAACTTTCTTAAATGCTATACATGCGTTGTGTCCGCCAAATCCGAGTGATGTGCTGATCGCATAATCAACAGCAACTTCCTCAGCTTTGTTTACCGTATAGTTAAGATCGCACTCTTCATCTTTTTCTTTGTAATTGATTGTCGGAGGTATGATTCCGTCATTAAGTGCAAGAACGGAAGCAATCGCTTCAACCGCACCTGTTGCACCCATCATGTGTCCTGTCATAGACTTTGTTGAACTGATGTGGATGTCATATGCTTTCTTACCAAAGACTTTCTTTATTGCCTTTGTCTCCATCGCATCGTTAAGGTGTGTTCCTGTTCCGTGTGCATTGAAATAAATCTCGTCGCTGTCGCTTACTTTTGCTTCATTTACAGCAGCCTGGATTGCTCTTACTGCGCCGTCTCCTTCCGGATCGGGAGCTGTGATGTGATAAGCGTCAGATGTATTTCCGTATCCTACAACCTCAGCGTAGATCTTTGCTCCGCGCTTCTTTGCATGTTCGTATTCTTCAAGGATAAGGATTCCTGCGCCCTCACCCATCACGAAGCCGCCTCTTCTCTTATCAAAAGGAATACTTCCCTCTGAAGGATCTTCTGAAAGATTGAGCGCCTGACAGTTGATGAATCCTGCCATGGCAAGTTCATTGATTGAAGCTTCACTTCCTCCTGCGATGATCGCATCTGCATATCCGTGCTTGATAACTCTGTAAGCTTCACCGATTGTATGTGTTGAAGTAGCACATGCAGTAACAATAGGAAGTGTAGGACCTTTAGCGCCAAACTTGATTGATACGGCGCCTGCTGCCATATTGCTGATCATCATGGGAACAAAGAAAGGAGAAACCATCTCGGGGCCTTTTTCATCAAGCTTTCTTGTTTCGCGTATTGTTGTATTAATTCCGCCGATTCCTGATCCTATATATACTCCGAAGCGCTCTTTATCAAGTTCACTCTCAAGAATTCCGCTCTGCTCAACGGCCTGTCTTGCAGCTGCCATTGCATACTGCATGAAAAGATCCGACTTACGGATTTCCTGAACGGTGTCATAATATTTCTTTGGCTCAAACTCTTTTACTTCTGCATCGAGACTAACCTTAAGTCCTGAAGCATCAAATCTCTTTATCTTGTCAACGCCGCATTTTCCGGCCTTTAAGCTCTCCCAAAAAGTATCAATATCATTTCCAACAGGGGAGATTACTCCCATTCCTGTAACAACTACTCTACACATACATTCCTCCATCTACTTTAATAACTTCACCTGTGATATAAGAAGATCTGTCACTTGCAAGGAAAAGTGCAAGTTCAGCGATATCTTCCGGCTTTCCGAGTCTTGCAAGCGGAAGCTGCTTCTTAAGCTCCTCCGTCTGAGCTTCTGAGAGCTGCGCCGTCATCTCGGTAGCGATATATCCGGGTGCGATGGCATTGCATCTTATATTCTTTCTGCCATATTCTTTAGCTACAGTCTTTGTAAAACCTACTATTCCTGCTTTTGATGCAGCATAGTTTGCCTGGCCTTTATTTCCCATCAGTCCTACAACAGAACTGATATTTATGATGTTTCCACCTTTTCTCTTTATAAAATTACGGATAAAAGAGCGTGTTACATACATTGTTCCTTTTAAGTTAATGTCAATAACATCGTCTATATCCGCAATACTCAGTCCCGGAAGCAAGTTGTCTCTTGTTATTCCGGCATTATTTACTACTATGTCCACTCCGCCGAAGTCTGCCAGGATTTCCTCTGATACAGAAGTTACCTGATCGGCGTTCTTTATATCACACAGATATAACTTTACATCTGTACCGTTCTTCTTAAGTTCTTCGATAGCGGCCTGCGCCTTTTCATTGTCTTTTGTTGCGATTATCGCAAGGTTCGCACCGTTCTCTGCGTATTTCTTCGCAATGGCGTTGCCTATTCCTCTTGTTCCGCCTGTGATTACAGCAACTTTTCCCTTTAACATTATTTTTTCAGCTCCTCCACAACTTTATTCAATGAATCAATATCGCTCACGTTATAAATGTTTGCTCCGGGAACAGTTCTTTTTACAAATCCGGAAAGAGTTTTTCCGGGGCCACATTCTATGAATGTGTCAATTCCTGCTGCCGCCATATTGTTAAGTGTCTCTTCCCACTTAACACTGTTTGATATCTGATTCGAAATCGTATCGATTATGCCTTCTTTATCATCGGGATACGGCTTTGCAGTCATATTCGCATATACCGGAGTCTTGGGATCGTTTATGGAATACAGATTTTCGTTTCCTATCTCTTCCTGTAGTCCCAAAGACGCTTCCTTCATATACGGTGTATGGAAAGGACCGCCCACCGCGAGTGCCACGAATCTCACTCCTTTTTCGGAAAGAGCTTCTTTTAACTTCTCAATCCTGTCTTCCTCCCCGGAAACAACAATCTGTCCCGGGCAGTTATAATTGACAGGATATACTCCGAATTCATCGCATAATGATTCAAGCTCACTCTTATCCATTCGCATAACAGCTATCATGCTGCCTTTCTGCGCATCTGCAGCTGCCTGCATAAGCTTTCCTCTTTTACATACCAGTCTGAACGCATCATCTTTGGCGAGCGTTCCGGACATTCCCATAGCAACGACTTCTCCAAGTGAAAAGCCGGCGATTGCATCAGGTTCAACCCCACTGTTTACCAATGCTATCGCACTTGCAATATCAGCCAGAAAAAGACAAGGCTGTGTGTTCTCTGTTCTTTTCAGCTCCTCTTCCGTTCCCGAAAACATCTGATCAAGCGTTCCGGGCCTTACAGTTTCGGCAGTGTCAAAAAACTCCTTCACTTCAGTTACATTCTCATATAGGTCTTTTCCCATTCCGGCGTACTGACTCCCCTGACCGGCAAATAAAAATGCGATTTTATTCATATCTTCTCCACTTTTCTACCACTTTTCAGGCACCCATAAGTGCCATCGCTTCATTGTATATGCCCTTGATGATCTCCTCACAGGTTCCTTCGCTCTTAACGAGTCCGGCAATCTGTCCGCACATACATGAACCGTACTTTACGTCTCCGTCTATAGCTGCTTTTCTAAGTGCGCCTGCGCCCATTGCTTCAAGCTCTTCACTTGTAGTATTGGGATCAAGCTCTTTTGCCTGAAAATCTCTTGTCATTCTGTTCTTCAAAGCTCTTACGGGATGACCGAGAGACTTTCCTGTTACTATCGTGTCTCTGTCTTTTGCACTAAGGACTTTCTCCTTATAGTTTTCATGCACACCACACTCTTTTGCTGTAAGGAATCTTGTTCCCATCTGTACAGCCTTTGCTCCAAGCATATATGCTGCAGCCATTCCTCTTCCGTCGGCAATTCCGCCTGCAGCGATAACAGGGATGTTTACTGCATCTACAACCTGAGGTACAAGTGCCATGGTCGTTGTCTCTCCGACGTGTCCGCCTGATTCGCATCCTTCCGCGATAACAGCGCTTGCGCCCATACGTTCAACCATTACGGCAAGTGCAACACTGGCAACAACACAGATGACCTTTATATTTGCGCCTTTAAGCTTTTCCATGTATTTCGAAGGATTTCCTGCTCCTGTGGTAACAACTGAAATACCTTCTTCACATACAACATCCACAGCCTCTTCAATAAATGGGCTCATCAGCATCAGATTTACTCCAAAGGGCTTATCTGTAAGCTTTTTGGCCTCTTTTATCTGAGCCCTTAACTGTTCGCCGTTTGAGTTCATCGCAGCGATAAGTCCAAGCCCACCGGCATTCGAAACTGCTGCGGCAAGCTTTGCATCGGCAATCCAAGCCATTCCACCTTGTATTACTGGGTATTCAATCCCAAGCATTTCGCAAACAGGATTTTTTTCCATCTTCTTAGTCCTCCAAGCGGATCACTGCTTTTCAATAAGCTCCGCAAGCTTGTCAATTGTTGTGATTTCCTGAGAAAGCTCGATCTTGCAATCAAGTTCTTCCTGCATCTGCATTACAAGTTCCATGATGTCGAGTGAATCAAGTCCGATTTCTGTAAAAGTATCAGTTGTCTTGATCTCTGACTCCTCCTTATCAAGGTACTCTGCGATTATACGTACAATTGTTGCTTTTACATCTTTCATGTTTTTTTCTCCCTTTTCCTAATTATTTTTCCTATTTTCTGAAAATAGGATTGTGAAAACTTAATTCTCTGTTACAATAAACTTGGGTGTTACCCCCAGGTCAAGTGTCTTTTTGATATTTTTTTATCATTTTTAAGGAGGTTTCTGTGACAAGATTTAGTGACTTCAAAGAAGAAGACATAGAGTATTCACTGAGCGTAAGCTCGTTTGCAAAACTATGTGGTACCACAAGAGATACCCTCAGATATTATTACGAACAAAATATTTTGACTCCGCGAGTTGATCCCAACAATGGCTATCACTACTATTCGGCATCACAGATCAGTTCATTCTTTTTTATAAATACAATGCGAAAAGCCGGTTGTTCGATAAAAGAAATAAGCACTACCATTCACAATTCCAGTAAAGAAAGTATCTCAAAATTGGTAAATTCAAAAATACTGGATATGCAACGTGAGTTATTTCTTATCAATAAAAAGATTAGTTCTCTTCACCTTGGACTTTGGATCTTGGAAAAATATGACGGTTGCAAACCCGGTGTTCCGTTCCTTGACACTATTCCTGATATGAGTTTTTCATCGACAAAAGTAAAAGATAAATCTTCTTCCTATCACGCCGCCGATGTTGCCAAGGATATCTCCGCCCATTTGGCAAAAGCCAGTTCAGACTCTTCTTTTGCCGCATTTCCTTCGGGAGTAACTATCGATTATAAAGATCTTTTAAAAGGGGATTACGTATATAACAATATAATAACTTTGTCTTTTTTGCCTGCGGATAATGTTGATTCGTTCCCTCTTCCGAGCAGAAGAGTGATAAGTTGTTATCACGATCACAACACTTCGGGAATAGACAAGACATATAAGAAAATGGTTACATTCATAAAAAGGAACAAGCTGACCGCCTGCTCCGATCTTTTTTCCGTGAGTCTTATAAATATATATAATAAAGAAGCAGACCACACGTATTTTAAGTATTTGTTCATCTGCGTCGAGTAATCTTACCTAAATAATGCAACTTTTAGACACATCATTATTTTATTTCGTTAATTACTCTGACATTAAGGCCTCACCCTCATTTTAAACCATTTAATCATGCGTCTTTTCAGAATTATGCACTAAAAAATACTATAATTTTTGGCGTTTTTTCGATTCAAAGCTCTTGTAAGGCGCATAAAAACATTGTAAAATCTTGATTAGTAGTTAAAATACTCATTTTGAGGGAGGTATTATCATGAATAAGACAGAACTCGTTGATGCTATTGCAAAAGAGACCGGTCTTTCTAAGAAGGATTCTGAGAAGGCTGTAAAGGCTTTCACAGAGGCAGTTTCTAAGGAACTCAAGAAAAAGGGCAAAGTTCAGCTTGTTGGATTTGGTACTTTCGAGACAGCTAAAAGAGCTGCCAGAACAGGTAAGAATCCTCAGACTGGCGCAGCTATTAAGATTCCTGCAGCTACTGTTCCTAAGTTCAAGGCTGGTAAGGCTCTTAAGGATGCTGTTAACGGTAAGAAGAAATAATAATTTCAATTCCCCTGCTTATCAGTGTTGATTTGCAGGGGATTGTTTTTGCTTAATTAATCGTAATATCAATATTCATATCTTCTGATCTCGCAATTATTTATCCCAAATCTTGAGAATTCTTCGTTATCCATTTCCCTGAAATAAGATTCTACAATCCTTACGATTCCGTTATGTGCAACAAGTATATACTCTTTATCGTCTTTCTTAATATCATCAAGAAGGTTATATATTCTCTGAGCCAGTTGCATCATTGATTCACCGGTTTTGAAACGGCTTGCCATGTGCTTTTTAGCTTCATGAAACTCAAGTCCGTCTCTGGCCGTCGATTCGTATATTCCAAAATTCTGTTCTATAAGCCTCTGCTCAACTCTTACCGGAATACCGGTGACTTCCGAGATATGTTTTGCCGTATCGTATGCTCGCAACAATGGGGAAGTAAGTATCTCATCCGCCTTGATATTCTTTCCCTTGATCATGCGTCCAACCTCGATTGCCTGTTCATGCCCTCTTTCGGTCAGTGCGATGTCAGTTGCTCCACAAATCTTGTTTTCAACGTTCCAGATGGTTTCCCCATGTCGTACAAAATAAAAATGATCCATTTGTAATTATCCTTCCAAAAATAAATGTGATATTTTATTATTTTCGTTTTTTCGAAAACTTAAATTAAGTTTCACCTTTAATTATATTCACATAATGAACACAACTTTTTCACATAAATAACACACGAAAAAGCGAAAATAGCTATTGCGATTTGCAGGAATCGACAATCCGGTTTTCGATTATATATTTTAAGAAAGAATATCTTCTACACTAAACATCTTTCAGTTTCGGCTACAAATTCCAATGTGTTTTTTTATTTCTTTCTAGCTAAAAAATCTTATTCGCTATTTTAGGAATAAGCGTCTTTAATTGAAATGATTTTTCTTTTCTGTTATCTTTGGCTCCTTCGAGACTTGTCCGTCATGATCCTGCAGTCACCGGCACTATGTCACGAAGGAGTATCCTTATTATATCAAAAGACAACCGTTCGGGGCACCGCCATTTGCGCACTTTTACGATATGCCTTATTTATACTTGACTTGTCAGGACGATACTGCAATAATATGTTAGATACATACCAAAATACTTGTATACAATTTGCAGGGGATTGATTTATGAAAAAATACAGTGAACTGTCACAAGATGAATTAATTAAAGAGAAAGAAGTTCTTTCAAACGAGTACAAAAAGTGGCAAGCCAAAGGCCTCAAGCTCGATATGAGCCGCGGAAAGCCTTCTGTTGAGCAGCTCAATCTTTCTATGCCTATTTTTGATATCTTAGACGGTAAGTCTTTAATGAGATGCATGAATGGTGTTGAAACAAGAAACTATGGTTGTTTGGAAGGTATCGTTGAGGCTCAGCATCTGATGGCCGAAATAATGGACTGTCAGCCCGAGCAGGTTATCGTTTGCGGTAACTCTTCCTTAAATATAATGTTTGATACCGTTGCGCGCGGATATATGTTTGGTTTTGGCGGCTGCACACCTTGGTGCAAGCTTGATAAAGTTAAGTGGCTCTGCCCTGTACCGGGATATGACAGACACTTTGCCATAACACAGCATTTCGGATTTGAGATGATAAACATCCCCATGAACGAAGACGGTCCTGATATGGATATGATCGAAGATCTCGTATCAAAGGATGACTCGATCAAGGGAATCTGGTGCGTTCCGAAATATTCAAACCCTCAGGGAATTGTTTATTCGGATGAAGTTGTTCGTCGCATGGCTAACCTTAAGCCTGCAGCAAAAGATTTCAGAATCTTCTGGGACAACGCTTACGCAGTACATCACTTATATAAAGAAAAATGCAAGATCTTAAATATCCTTCATGAATGTGAAGAAGCAGATAATCCAAGCCTTGCCTTTGAATTCGCTTCAACTTCAAAAATCACATTTGCAGGTGGCGGAATCGCTGCCATTGCCTGCAACAACGCAAACAGACAGGAACTTAAGAAAACTCTCACTGTTCAGACTATTGGATTCGATAAGATCAACATGCTTCGTCATGCAAGATACTTCATGGATGTTGAATCCGTAGATGAGCACATGAAAAAGCATGCCAAGATCTTAAGACCTAAATTCGAGATGGTCATCAAGACTATGGAACGAGATCTCGGTGATACAGGTTGCGGAACATGGACTTCTCCAAAGGGTGGTTATTTTATCACTTATGAAGCTCCAAAGGGTACTGCTTCACGTATCGTTGAGCTTGCAAAAGAAGCAGGTGTCATCTTAACTCCTGCAGGAGCACCTTTCCCTTATCACATGGATCCTATGGATTCCGTAATAAGATTTGCTCCTTCACTTCCGCCTCTTGAAGAACTTGAGCAGGCTGCAGACATCTTTACAGTATGTGCAAGGATCGCATACTTAGAAAAACTGATATTAGCCAAAGCATAATTTCACACCATACGAAAAAGCTCGGACATTTACCATAAAATGTCCGAGCTTTTTTTATTTTCTTTTATTCACGATACTTTTTAATTTAGTAAGATACTCCATCTTCTTTGCAATATCAAAAAAATTACTCATACCAAGAATTCCGGTAATGACATATATCGGAGCAAAAACAATCAGATACCTCGGCTGCGCCTCAAACAACATAACAAAGGCAGATAAGCCTATAATACTCAGCATAATAAAACGATAATTCCATTCATTTTTTATAAACAGACTAAAGAAAAGAATTCCAAGCCACATAAGCTGCGTAAGATTCAGATAAACCGGAAAGCCTTTATGATCCGGTCTGTAAAAAAATCTGATTCCTGAATTCGCCGGTGTATCCTCCGAAAACTTATCGGTAATAAATCCTTCTCCGTCAAGGCCGTTTCCGAAAGAACCGTCATTGTAATTTAAAATAAGTTTATGGATCATCAATTCACAAAATCCGCCGGGACCCATTTCTTTCAAACGTTTCTTTATAACCTTTTTATTTTGTGACACACGCTCTTCTCTATCGGAAATATAATGTGAAAAGTTATCATCCTCGCCGTTAAACGTACCGTCAGAATCAACATTCATACCGATCATCAGCCAGTGAAACATTGAAAAGCTCTTTTCCCGATCATGTTCCATTCCCGTTTCACTTTCAAAAGTCTTGATCACGGAATAACTTCCCAGTTTAAATGCCGGCACCAGAAGTACCAATATAAGTATTATCGGAACAAGCTTTTTAACAATTTCCACTCCCTTATTTTCAACAAGCACATAAACGGAATGTGCTATAACAATTGCAATCAGCATTATCAGCGATTCCGCTTTGATATGAAAACCGATTATCGAGACAAGAAGCAGCACTATCCACTTTATGATTGTTTTTTTTACAGAGTTCTCATTAATAGATAGGTATATCCACAACACAAGCACCGGGAAGATAATCCCCAATGAGTCCGTATATAATACAAAATTCCAAGGTGAGATACATACGAATACATAACATACCAAGAATCCCAACGACCGCATTTTCTTATCGCCCGTCAGCTTGTATATACTATCGGCAAGAAGCAGTCCCACACAGTAATAAACAATGCAATTAAATACCACACAAAATCCGTAAGCGGATATATAAGAAAATAATCCGATATGCGTAGCTAATGAAAACAGTTTGGCATATATAACCAGTGAAAGCATGTTGTTGGTGTAATGCGAGTAATATCCCGGCTCAAAAGAATTTCCAACCGCCAGATTATATGCATCTTCGGTAAGCGTTCCCGCATCCCATCCGGTTCCATACATCGAACATAGAGCGATTATCACCTGAACAACAAAAAGAACTATAAGAATGACGCCGCTTTTAATTTTGAATCTTTGAAAATCAAAACGCTCAAAGCACCAATATAATAAAGAAAAAAATATGATTCCAAATAGCATCAAAATGGCGTTCTCCAAAACAAGATTTCTTTTAAAATATTCATTGTAAGGGATAAACGTTGATATCAGGATAAAAAACAATGCTACTATAATAAGAATTCGAAAAAGTACAGAAATACTGCTGTTTAATATTTTTTTTAACTGCAACATAAGGACCGCTCTTTTCTCTTAAGATATTATTCCTTCAAATTTTCGCTTAATTCTAACATTGCCAAAATAAGCGGTCAACCTACGCAGGACATAATTTGAATATCGTATAATCTTTTGTTATCATACGTATATCAAATACTTTTTTTATATAATTGGAGCGTTATTATGAATAATACATTTATTGAAGCAATCGGATATTTAGGATCGACATTGGTTCTTGTTTCTTTCCTTATGGCCTCTGTGGCAAAATTAAGAATCGTAAATTCGATAGGTAGTGCGATCTTCACATTATATGCGTTTATCATTCACTCTTATCCCACTGCGATAATGAATATATGCCTTGTTTTGATAAACATATATTATCTTGTAAAGCTGAATAATACATCTGTTGAATACACTTGTATAAAAATATCAAAGGATGATTCTGTAATAAAGCATTTCCTTGATCACTACAAGGAAGATATTTTCAAGTGTTTTCCGGGCATCAATACCAACTTCGAATCGGCAGATGTCGGATATGCGATTCTACACGAAGGAACTCCTGCCGGAGTATTTCTTGGAAAAAGACAAGCCGATGACAATGTAGACATTCTTTTAGACTATTCTATTCCTCAATTCAGAGACTTCTCTATAGGTAAGTTCTTGTATTCAAAGCTTCCCGCCGACGGAATAAAAACCCTTACCTATAGCGGTCCCGATAAGCATCACATGAAATATCTTGCAAAGCTTGGTTTTGAGAAATATGAAAGCTGTTACAAAAAAAGATTTTGATTACCTGTTTTTGGCGATATCCATTATCTGCTGAAAAGTTGTTATATCATTGGCGGTTATCTTAATGTTTGACTCAATCTCTTTTCCGTCAGGTGTAGTCACTTTCACGGCAATAATTGTTCCTTCTTTCATTGAATCATTTCCGATTGCTTTGAAAAAAGCGATGATCTTGGGATGTTCCTGTTGGAATATCTGAAAGCGCTGTTGTAATTGCATTAAACTCATTGGATTCATATTTTTAAAATTTCTCCTGTTTTTCTTTTTATACTAATGTAAAACTTGAGCGAAATCAAATTATTTTCCCGACAATAGGTCTAGAATATGTATGCGCTTACATATTAAAGAAATACCTGATATATAAAAGGAGGATAATAAATGTACGGATTTGGTGATATGATACAGAAGCTTAAGGCAAACCCGAAGACCATCGTTTTTCCCGAAGGATCAGATCCCAGAATCTTGGAGGCTGCTTCACGTCTTCTTGCCGGAAACTTTTTGAAACCTATATTGCTTGGAAATGTTGACGAGATCAATCGTTCTGCCGAAGATGCCGGATATAACATCAGAGGCGCTCAGATAATCGATCCCGAGAACTATGATAGATTTGATGAAATGGTAGAGACTTTCTGCGAACTTCGTAAGAGCAAGGGAATGACTCCCGAGAAAGCTATACCGATTCTCAAGCAGACAAACTATTTTGGAACAATGCTTGTAAAGATGGGACTTGGTGACTGTCTTCTCGGTGGTGCAACATACTCAACTGCAGATACAGTAAGACCTGCACTCCAGATCATTAAGACAAAACCTGAAAACACTATTGTTTCATCATGCTTTATTCTTGTTCGTCCTTCAGCTACAGGGGAGAACGAAGTGATAGCAATGGCAGATTGCGGTATCAACATCAACCCCAACGAAGACGAGCTTGTTGAGATCTGCGGTGAGACTGTAAACTGCGCTCAGAGATTTGGTGTTAATCCCAAAGTTGCTTTCCTTTCATTCTCTACAAAGGGCTCTGCAAAAGATGAGACAGTTACAAAGATGCAGAACGCAACAAAGAAAGCTCAGGCAAAATATCCTGATGTTCCGATCGACGGAGAGCTTCAGTTTGACGCTGCGGTAGCTCCCAATGTTGCAAAGCAGAAGGCTCCCGGTTCACCTGTTGCAGGATATGCAAACACATTCATATTCCCTGACATCAACGCAGGAAACCTTGGATACAAGATTGCTCAGCGTATGGGCAACTTCGAAGCATACGGACCTATTCTTCTTGGTCTTAACGCTCCGATCAACGACCTTTCTCGTGGCTGTAATGCAATCGAAGTTTACTCAATGTCTATCATTACAGCTTCTCTTGCATAAAGCAGTTTCTTTGTAAAATATAAACGAACATAAAACACCCCATAGAAATCAGATATCCTGACTTTTATGGGGGTATTTTTTACTCATCTTTATTTAGTTCGTGCTTTCCTCTGCGTTCGTGTTCTTTATCTTTGTAATAAGCAGCCTTATCTTCATACATACGCTCATCTGCTTTTTTAACAGCTTTATTGATTTCCCTTGAATCTTCAAGCCATATATAGCCTGTCGCAGCAGATACTTTTTCCAGTTTAGTGCGAAGTTTTTTCACAAGCTCTGTAAACTTCTCTTCGGTTATCTCGGGGATGATGGCTATAAACTCATCTCCGCCTATCCTGTAACAATACTTCCTCTTAAATACCGAAGCAACGATTGACGATGTCTCTCTTATCTTTTCATCTCCGGCATCATGTCCTTCAGTTGCATTGATTGCTTTAAGTCCGTTTATATCTATGTAGCACACGCCTACTACAGAAGACATTCCTGACAAAACAAGCAGCGCCTGATTCAGAGAGTTTCTGTTTCCAAGCCCCGTCAGCGCATCGTGGCTTCCAAGATACATCATCTCTTTTGTCAGAGCTCTGTTTCTCATATCGTAGGAAATAAAGATTGCTACCGACTCCATTACTTCTGCGACATTTATCGGCAACGAATTTTCATAATTATCGGCAACAAGGTATCCGATGATCTCATCGTTATCATGAAGCGTTGTCACTATATATCTCGAAACACTTCCCGCAAGAAGTCCGTTATAAACCTCTTCTTCATACTGCTGGATAATAGAAGTGTCATTTATAACTATAGTGTTCTTTCCCTTAAGCTGTCTGTCCCACATATCAACTATGTTCATCCGCTCAAAATCTTTTCGACTCGGAAGATTAGAAGCATGTGCATCATTAAGCCACTCTCTTACATCTACAACCTTTTTGTCTTTTACCTCAACGATTCCTACACGGTCAGCTTTTATCGCCTGTCCGAGTAGCTTCAGTACTTTACGTATTCCTTTGCCAAACTCTGCGGATGACAAGGCTGTAGCGCAATCAATAACAAGCTTACTGGTATTGGAAGCAAGCTCGCGATTATCCTCACTCTTTTTTGCAATTGTTATGTCATGGATTATAAATGCACAAAAGCCCTTCTGATAAACAGGAACAGCGCAGTATTCAAGCCACTTGTCATGTTGTGTGTTATAAGTCCTTATTGTCGAAGACTGTCTTAAGATCGCAGCCTGATAACTATATTTGATCCAGTCCTCATCTCTGTTCATAACAGTCTTTAAATATGTATTGCCAACAAGCTCAGCCGAAGGCTTTCCGACAAGCTGAGAATACTTCTCATTTGCGAACAAAAAAAGCATATCCTTCACTGTTCCGAAAGGATCTGTCATAACTTTAAAAATACAATATGCATCCGGCAGATCTTTTAGCATATACAAAATATCACTCGGCGCAAAATTAGAAGATGATGAGTATCCAATTTTTCCGTCATTCTGATTGTCCGGCATCTGCATTCTCCTTAATTAAGTATATTCTTTTACTTCCTTTCGTAAATTATACTATAAAACAGTACACTTTGCACCTATACCGATGGCTCCCCTACATATTTTACCAATTCCGCGCGGTCAAGATTTTCTCCGATTATTATAAGTACCGCCCTGTCTGTGTTTACGCGCTTTGTATCATACCTTTTCCTTGTAACATTAAGTTCAATCTTTTCGGTATCGCCTACTTGGATAAATCCCTTTATCCTGTGCACATTCCCGCATTTCTCATCCTCAAATATCTTAGTTACCGTTTCATGCAACAGTTCTTCATCTATTGTAAAATCAAAATAAAACAGCGTTTGATATCCGGAATCTCCTACGTGCATTCGCTTGGGATAATCAGCTTTTTTATATCCCGAACCGATCATCTTGTTATAATCCGCATCTGAAAATTCATCCCAGTTTTTCGCGATTATATCTTCAGGTCTTATTACTCTCGAGCACTCAAATTCATCCATGACTGATTCGATATGCGAAAGAATCTCATCTCTTTTTTTCTCATTTTCTTCGTCCAACTTACTTACGACAACCACTCCTGCCGACGCAATCTCAGACATCAGCATATAACGGGACTCCTGTGACAGATCCGCCACGTGCTCCGCATCGTATATACATATGACGCTTCCCATCTCATACCACATATCTATCGGCGACTCATACAATATGTCAAATAACTCATCCGGATCAAAAACGCCTGACGGCTCGATTATTACCCTGTCATATCCAAGCATTCCCATCGCTATAAGCTTTGTCTTTAGCCTTCGCTGATGCGCCACCTCTCCGTCTCCGCCGACTATCATCTCAATATTACAGTTTTCACCGAGCAGCTCCTGCAAAAGAACCATATCTACATTTATGGCTCCGAAATCATTTTCGATGATGCATATTTTTTCACCTTTTTCCATGAGCTTTTTTGCATATTTTTTTAAAAAAGTGGTCTTTCCCGATCCGAGAAATCCTGTTATAAGATCGACTTTGGTCATTCTTTCTCCATCCCAAAAAAGAGGCCCATAAGACCTCTCTTTTCTTAATCTTCAACTGTTATACTCTCTATCACTATGTCCTTGCCCTCTATTATCTTTGCCTTTTTCCCGCCGCAATTAGGGCATAAATATCTGTTGCTCTTATCGGGAAAATACTCTTTTCCGCACTCCTCGCACAGCGCTTTAACAGGAACCTCTTCGCATATCAGCTCAGCTCCGTCAAGCGGTGTGCCTTCCACGACTTTTGTAAAATACTTATTTAAGTAATATGGCAACACTCCGCTCGTCTTACCGACAAGAACATGAATACTCTTTATCTTGCTGTCTTTTGCCGAGTCCATCGCCATCGCCACTATTTTCGTAACGTAACTCATTTCATGCATAACATTCACCATACATCATATTTTAATTATCATTTTATAGCATTTTAATTGAATAAATCCTGCGTTAAAAAGATAATATTAATACCTAAAGGAGGGTTTACCATGTCACATAATACCACAAAAATCTGCATAGGCTGCGGTCGTACATTTAATGCCCGCAACAGTAACATGCCCTTTTGCTGTAAATTCTGTAAAAAGAGATACTCCTATCACTACACTTTCAAATGCAGTGATTGCAGAAACGCAGCATGTGAAGTAAGAAACAACTATTTAAGCGGCTGTGCAATAGGCTGTCCCAATCTTAAATGGGTTCCGTAAGTCTCTTGTTATCACATGCCAAGCAAATGGTTAATAAACTGCTGCGCAACACGACCGGAGATGCCGCCGTGGTTCATTTCCCATCTGTCTGCCTCTCTAAACAATTCTTCTTCCTTCATATCTATTTTATTCCTGATTGCCAATTTTTTGACAATATCGTAATATTCCTGTCTTGAAGGCTTATAATAGCCGATCGTCACACCAAATCTGTTTGCAAGCGAAAGCTTCTCTTCCATTGTATCCGAGTGATGAATATCAGCATTCTGTTCAACATCATGCCTGTCTCTCCAAGTCTCGCGGATGAGATGCCTTCTGTTTGACGTCGCATAAATAAGGATATTATCGGGTCTTGTCTCAACGCCACCTTCGATAACCGCTTTGAGGAACTTATAATCGGATTCATCTTCTTCAAAAGAAAGATCGTCCATATAAATAATAAACTTATAGTTTCTGTTCTTGATCTGCGAAATAAGTCCGGATAACAGCCTGAACTGATACTTATATATCTCGATCATTCTAAGTCCGTCGCTGTAAAACTCATTTACTATAGCTTTTATACTTGTCGATTTCCCCGTACCGCTGTCACCAAAAAGAAGTACGTTGTTCGCTTTCTTTCCCTCAACAAATGCCTTGGTATTTTCAACAAGTTTCTTCTTCTGGATTTCATATCCCACAAGGTCGTCAAGCACAACACTGTCCATGTTGTTTATTGATGAGAAAAGAATCTTTCCGTCGTTTCCCTCATTTAATCTGAACGCCTTATTAAGACCGAATGCGCCAACACCGATTTCCTTGTAAAAATTCGTTACGGTATCAAAAAAAGCATTTTCATCCTTAGCATTTTCAAGCTTTTCAGAAAGGCTTCTCACCTTTTCGCTTACGTTGTGATTGTACATAAGCTCAGGCTTCTCAATTGCCTTATAATCCGTTATGCATGAAAAACAATCTATCTCAAGCGCATCTTCTATTTCTGAGAAATCATATTCAAAAAGTTTTTTGAAAACGCCAAAATCACTCTTTGCAAAATGATTTACGCTTCCGTCCTTGCTTCCGACTTTTTCACATGTCAAAGAAAAAGGATTTTCCTGCATGATCAGAAGATATGTCAGATAGTTATGCCATAAGTTTTTATCAAAAGCATAATCTGTTCCCAACTCAAGAATTCTTTTTATCTGTTTATATATTCTTGTCGTCAGGTCTGTCTTATCATAATCATTTGAGTGAAAATCCTTAAAAACAGACGCAAGCTGCATTAATATTGAGTTTTGAGGCTGATCGCCGTAAATCAGCAAATTTGATACCAATTGTTCCATAATATTCTCCGATAATAATTTCTATGATGATATACAAATTCTTTTTTGTACCTACATCATGTATGATAGGTAAATTATATATCAGTTATCTGAACTTGGCACCATTTTGCATTTATTTTATTCGGTATTTCCTTAGATCTGCATAGCTTTGATCTTACTTGATATAGCGGTAGCAAGCGCCTCATGACCTTTTTCATCAAGGTGCTCATCGTCGCGCTTACTGGGTGAAGCATATGAAGAAGCCGCAAGGAAAGTGTTTCCTCTTTTTTCCGCAATCTTCTTGTAAGTTTTTGCGAGTTCTTTACTGCGGTTCACAGAATCCGTGTCAAACTCCGGATCCTTTGTGGGCTGCCACACATCGTCGCCGAGGTGAATGGGCGATACGACCAAAACTTTCTCAGGCGATACATATTTTTCAATCTCCTCTATGCAACGCTCGAGGCCTTTTCCTATCACATGTGGGTTGGCATGGTAGTATGTTTTGCAGTCATTTGTTCCGAGCATGATTATTACTCCGTCTAAAGGAGAAGCACTCTCAAGAATAAGGGGAAGTGTATCGACACCTTTTCTGAAAGGTCTTATCTCATCTTCAAATACGGTTGTTCTTCCGCAAAGTCCCTCTTCTATTATTTTTGTATCATTAAGTTTGTTCTGAACAAGTCCCGTCCATCTGATCTCATCGGGATATCTTTCCTTTGTTCCGGGGATAAGCCCCCATGTATTCGAATCACCAAACGCAAGTATGTTTTTCATAGTTTTTTGTACTCCTTTGATAATTCCATTATGCTATTCAAACTTTATTTTGTATAATATTGACATCTTATAGGCAGACATAAGCATTTCATATTACAATATTTAAAAGTCATTACTTATGAAAGGAAAGATATTTATGAGAGATAAGCAGAAACTTATTCAAGAATGCATGGACAGAGCCGTTGAGAATCAGGAAGTAGCAGGAGTTATCGCACTTGAGATAAAGGATGGAAAAGAAATCTTTTTTGCAAAAAGCGGCTATGCCGATATAAAAAACAATATTCCGATCGGTCGCGACAATATCTTCAGATTATATTCACAGTCAAAGCCGATAACAGCGACTGCCGCCATGATGCTCATAGAAGACGGAATCCTTGACCTTGGCGAGCCCGTCGGCAACTACATCGAAAGCTATAACAAGCAGACTTATCTTTCCAAAGACAAGGTTCATAAAGTACCGGAAGAAAATAAAATGAGAATACGCGAGCTCCTTAACATGACTTCAGGACTCGTATATCCCGGACTCAATACCGCTTCCGAAGTTGAAGTCGGCCGTCTCATGAACAAGATGGAGAAAAAACTCGGATCGGATAAGATGATGACTACAATGGAATTTGCGGACGAACTCGGAAAGATCCCTCTTAATTTCATACCCGGAAGTCATTTCCAATATGGTACAAGTGCGGACGTTCTCGGTGCCGTTATAGAGAAAGCTTCGGGAATGAGCTTTGGAGACTTTGTAAGATCAAGAATCCTTGAGCCGCTTGATATGAAAGACACTGATTTCTATGTTCCCGACAGTAAGAAGGACCGCCTTGTAAAAGCATACAGATTCACAAAAGGAAAGCTTTGCAAGTACTCCGGTGACCATCTTGCCATTAGAAACAACGGTGATCCCAATCCGTTTGAATCAGGCGGAGCAGGTCTTTTCTCAACAATAGATGATTACGCACATTTCGGACAGATGCTCCTAAACGGCGGAACATATGAAGGCAAGCAGCTCCTTACCCCTAACAGTGTAAAGTATCTGACTTCCGGAAAACTAAACGGGACTCAGCAACTCGACCTTCAGAAATGGCAGGGACTCGAGGGCTACACCTACGGAAATCTCATGCGCGTTTTGGATGATCCGAGGCAGGCTTCTCTCATTGCCAACAAAGGGGAATACGGATGGGACGGATGGCTTGGTGCACACTTCTCAAACGATCCCGAGACCAACACTACCTTCCTCATGATGGTTCAACGCTACGATTACGGTACAGGCCCGCTCACAAGAAAGCTTAAAAATATTATCTTTTCATAAATAAAAAACTTATTATAAGTAGGAGCATTTCATGCCGTTTAGTGAAAAGATCTGCTCCAAAGCTGCCGGCGCAACAACTCCGCTTATTTAAGAACCTTCTTAAATGCGGGTATTATCTGGGCTGCCACGACTGCTTTGACAAGGTCGAGAACTATAAATGGTGCAAATCCCATTGTGAAGCCTGTCAGCAAATCATAATGCGACATTGCCATAAGATAGATCATTCCGATAATATCTATGACCACAACGCCAATGACCGCGCTTACGGTATATCTGATTCGATTGTAGGCTTTTCCGCGGATAAGTGGAATAAGTACCGCTACAACAATAAACGCCCATGTATAAGCTCCCCATGGCTGAATGAGATAGCCTATGCCACCCTTTCCTCCTATGAATACCGGAATGCCTACAACTCCAAGAAGCATCCATACCGTAACGATCAAAAATGACTCTCCGACGCTAAATAACAAAGCGATAAGCAAAAGCACAAAGTTTATCATAGTTATATGCGGTGCTCCGGGAATCGGAAGCGGAACACTGATATATGCGCCTATACATAAAAGTGCTGCAAAAAGCGCACTTACTACAAGTCTTTTGGTCTTATTACTCTGCTCGTTCATGATTTGTCCTTCTTTCATTCTGTCTGATATTGTTTTTTCCTATGATTTATCTTTTTCAAAAAATACATTTATAAACACGTACCTTAGGAAGTATATATTCCTGTATTCTCATTGTCAACCTCTTTAAATTAATTGGTTGACAATATCTTTTTATCGCTTATACTAAAATTCAATTGGTAAGCATAACCACAATGGCATAATGCTTTCATGACATTTGCAATTATTCGCAACACTAACGGGAGAGATAAACTATGACTGTAAATGAATTAAAAGAGAAAGTATTAAACGATAAAAGCATTACAAAAGAAGAGGCTCTTTTTCTTGTAGACGCAAACCTCGAAGAACTCGCTTCTGCCGCAGATGAGATAAGAAAAAAGAATAACGGAAACAATTTTGATATGTGCGCCATCATGAGTGTAAAAGGCGGACGTTGTCCAGAGAACTGCAAATTCTGCGCTCAGTCGAGCTGTTCAAATGCAGATATCCCCGAATATAAAGTCAGGGATACAGATTACGTTGTCGCTGACGCAAAGAAACGTAACAAAACCGGAATAACACACTACTGCCAGGTTTCATCGGGAAGAAAAGTAAGCCGTGAAGAACTTGCGCAAATATGTGAAAACGTAAGAGGAATAGTATCGGAGACAAACCTTATCCCCTGCGTATCTCTGGGGCTTTTATCAAAAGAAGATTTGGAAGAATTAAAGAAAGCCGGCGTTAAACGCGTGCATAACAATATTGAAACAAGCCCCTCATACTTTGGAAAGTTATGTACTACGCATACTACCGATGAAAAAATAAAAGTAATGAAACTTGTCCATGAAGCAGGACTTGAACTTTGCAGCGGAGGAATCTTCGGCGTCGGAGAAAGCTGGGAAGACAGGATTGACATGGCACTTGCTTTAAGAGAAGTAAATCCCGAATCCGTGCCTATCAACATGTTAAAGCCCATCAAAGGAACTCCGCTGGAATCCTATCCTTATCTGTCCGAAGATGAACTAAGAAGAATCATAGCCGTCTTCAAATTCATCCTTCCACACTCCGAGATCCGCTTTGCGGCAGGAAGAGACATAATTGAAGATGCGGGAATATCATTTTTCAGATCAGGCTCCAATGCCACAATCTCAGGGGACATGCTGACCGTAAAGGGTGTCTCTTTGGAAAAAGACCTTGAGAACATCCGCGCGCTCGGATATGAAATCGCAGAATAAAACATAGAGTTTTTTCTTCTAAAAAGTCATATGATTTTCAATCAGTCTGTTGTTAAACTCCATCTTGATTTCATCCGTATTCGCGTTCGCAAGCGCAAACAGATTATAAATAATCCTCGCGATGAGCCCGTTCTTTGTCACCGTAGATTTTCCGGGCTCAAAAAGCGCTCCCGCTATGCTTTGCAAGTCTTTTGGAAATTGACTCATATCGGAATCAAAGTTTATACCGATCCCGATAACGATCCACTGCACCGTTCCCGTATCAAACTCGGCTCCCGACTCTGTAAGGATTCCGCAGATTTTTTTACCATCGACGAATAGATCGTTCACGGGCTTTATCTTCGCCATAATCCCGCATAAATCCTGCACCGCTTTGCAAACAGAAACACCCGCAAGCGCTGTAATAACGTCGGGTTCAAGACTTGGAAGCATTTCGGGAGTCAGAATGATACTCATATAAATTCCGCCCTCGGGAGAAAAGAACTCGTGCTCTCTCCTTCCTTTTCCCAAGGTCTGACTCTTGGCAATGACCACCGTTCCGCCGGCCGCTCCCGCTATTGCCAGCTCCTTTGCGGTTCTGTTGGTTGAATCAAGCGTTTCATGTATATGTATCATGCCATGTGATGAAACGATCGTGCTATAAATCTTTTCTTTTTTCCCTGTAGGAACTTTTTCAGAATATGCCGAAAGCTCAGCAATAATCCCCGACTCAGAGATTATATCGTTCGATGTTCCCAGAATATATCCTTTTTTGCTGGACGCCTCAATCACGTATCCCTGATTTCTAAGCTCCTTTATTGCCTTCCACACAGCGGTTCTGGACAGTCCGAGGCTCTCCGCCATGAATTCTCCCGAGATAAAATCCTCTTTATTTTTTTCCAAAAAATCCAGCACTCTGTCTTTCGAACTCATGCATATTCTCCTTCAGCCAGTCTAAATCAAATAAACTATGTACATATTAACATACTTTTTACCTTTCTTTTGAATCCTGACAAAAAAGTGATATAATACCCAAAACGAAATACCAAGAGGAAATGAAATGATAAATATTGGAATTGTGTTCGGATGTTTCATACCGATGCACAAAGGGCACGAGTCCTTGATAAAAAGAGCTCTTGATGAAAATGACAAGATCATTCTCGCCGTCTGCGGTTATCAGACTGACAGAGGCCGCGACTTTATCGACTTCGAGACAAGAATACGCCTTGTTGAAAAGATGTATGAAAATGAGAAAGACCGCGTCATTGTAATTAAGATTGATGACAAAAAACTCGGTCTCGACGGAACTTTTACCCATGAAAACTGGGTGCTCTGGGGCGACGAACTTTTTACCAATGCAGGCATAAGTCCTGACAGCGCACACTTTACCTGGTATACGGGCGAGCCTTCATACGTCGACAAATTGGGAGAAATATATCCCAATCACACTTTTACTCTTGTTGACAGGCAGGTGATCAAGACCTCCGGAACAGAGATAAGAAACAATCCAAACGTACATGAAAGCGAAATAAACAGCGTTTTTCTCGAATACCTAAGATCAGCGGGAAAACTCAAATAATGTATTAGAATACAAAAAAGGAGCCAATTATGGAAAATATTATTCAAAGCCTTCTGGAAACAGACCTTTACAAGTTTTCAATGGGCCAGGCAATTTATCACAACTTCCCTGACTACACTACAACATGGACATTCAAGTGTAGGAACAAGGATGTAAAATTCACCAAGGAGATGGTGGATGAGGTCAAGAATCAGATTCTTGCTTACTGTAATCTCACATTCAAGGAAGACGAACTCACTTACCTTTCCAAAGTCACATGGATAAAAAAATCTTACGTAGACTTCCTTCGTCTCTGGCACCCCAGATATGAAGACTTCACAATAGGCACCGATGCAGAATGCGGACTTACCATCGAAACAAACGGCACATGGCTTAACACATCCATGTACGAGATTCCAACTCTTGCCATCGTAAACGAAGTTTATTTCAGAATGGCTTATGATTACAAGGAGCTCATGGCTTCTTTCGAAGAGAAACTTGATGAAAAGATTAAGCTTCTTTCGGATAACACATACAATATCGGCGCTTTCAGCGAATTCGGATTAAGAAGAAGACTTTCAGCCGAAGCACAGGAGCTTGCTGTTAAAAAACTCAAAGATTCCAAACTCGGCAATTCAATATTTGTCGGTTCTTCAAATGTCTTTTTAGCAAAAAAACTCGACGTAAATCCCGTAGGAACAATGGCTCACGAGTGGATCATGTGCGTAGGCCAGGGCAATCACAAACACAATCCCGCATACTCCAACTGGTATGCTCTCGACTACTGGGTAAAAGAATACGGAATCCTCAACGGAACAGCTCTTACCGATGCGATCACAACAGACTGCTTCCTTCGCGACTTCCAGCTAACTTATTCAACTCTTTTCTCAGGTGTTCGTCACGACAGCGGAGACCCGATCGAATGGGGTGAAAAGATGATAAATCACTACAAGAGTCTCGGAATCGATCCTGCAACAAAGACTCTCCTGTTCAGTGACAGCCTTGATTTCAAGCGTGCAAACGACATCAACGCTCACTTCAAAGGAAAAGCAAAAGTTGCTTTCGGTATCGGAACATACATCGCAAACGACACAAAGGTTCCCGCGCTCAACATCGTTATGAAGACAACCGCATGTAACGGACAGGATGTTGCAAAGATCTCTGACGTTGAAGGTAAAGGAATGTGCAAGAACCCCGATTATGTTGATTATCTTCAGAGATGTATCGACTGGAGAATGACTCACGAGAAGGTATGAATTATGGAAAACTTAGTTAAGATAGATCCGAACGAACAGATTGAAAAGATCACAAAATGGATATGCGAATGGTTTGACGAAAACGGAAAGACCGCAAGTGCCGTTATCGGACTCTCAGGCGGTAAAGACTCTACAATCGTTGCCGCACTCCTTGTTAAAGCCCTCGGCAAAGACAGAGTTGTAGGCGTTATGATGCCAAACGTTGAACAGAAAGATATCGCCGATTCCCGTAAAATCGCCGAGCTTCTCGATATCAAGACATACACGGTAAACATCGCTCCCGCTGTCGACGGAGAGAAAAAAGCTCTCGAAGAAGCCGGAGTAACCCTGTCAAATGATGCAAACATCAACACACCTCCGAGAATCCGTATGACAACACTGTATGCTATCGCACAGTCACTTCCAAACGGTGGCCGCGTTGCAAATACATGCAATAAGTCTGAGGACTACGTCGGATATTCAACAAAGTACGGTGATGCCGCAGGTGATTTCAGCCCCTGCTCAGATTTTCTTGTATCAGAAATGCGCATGATCGGAGATGCATTGGGACTTCCAAAGGAACTCATTCACAAGACTCCTTCGGACGGATTATGCGGACTCTCTGATGAAGACAAGCTTGGATTTACTTATGATACTCTTGATAAATACATAATTACGGGAGTTTGCGAAGACGACGCAGTCAGAGAAAAGATTGACCGCCTCCACAACATAAACCTTCACAAGCTTAAGACTATTCCTATGTACAAAAAATAAAATGAAATAATATAAAAAGTAAGGACATTTCATTCTTCTCTAATCGTCTGTACAGACTTTGAAAAAAGAATGAAATGTCCTTATTATTATTCTTCAGAATCTTCAGAATCGTCGTACTCTGCAACGATTGTTGACTCAGCCTCAGAAGCTTTTGAATTGTCACGCTCTTTTACCAAAACAATAAGTCTTTTCGGCTTTTCAGGTGCTTTTCTTTCTGAAACAAGGCTGATCCTGCCGCATCCGGTCAGGCATAATGAAAGTACTATTACTAATGGTAAAACTCTTTTAATCATATTCGTATCCCTGTCAAATCTGAAATCGTGAATTTGTCCCCTTGTGTGCTGTCTTGTTGATTTTTAATGATAAATCAATAAAAATTCTAAATCCCAACAAGACAGCACACTTAAAAAACCGCATGTACACTGGCTTCGTACAATAATATGGTACCATAATCGCATGGTTGCTTCAATTTTAAAGATATTTTCACATAATTTACAAACTGGTTTCATGTGGTTTAATCGCAAACACGACTTTATTGTGGTAATATATATGGTGATTTTATTTTGAACATTTTCAGGAGGATATTATGGACCAGCAAAAGATCGGAACCAGATGCGTACAGGCAGGCTATACCCCGGGCAACGGAGAGCCCCGTCAGATACCTATTATTCAGTCTACAACCTTTAAATATGATACAAGTGAGGACATGGGTAAGCTCTTTGACCTTGAAGCTTCGGGCTACTTCTATACAAGACTCCAGAACCCCACAAATGACCATGTTGCGGCAAAAATCGCAGCTCTTGAAGGCGGATGTGCCGCAATGCTCACATCTTCAGGCCAGGCCGCTAACTTCTTTGCGTTATTTAATATATGTGAATGTGGAAGTCACATTGTTGCCTCATCTTCCATCTACGGCGGAACATTTAATCTCATCGCCGTGACTATGGCTAAGATGGGAATCGAAGTTACTTTCGTATCTCCCGATGCAAGCGATGAAGAACTTGATGCAGCATTTAAGGACAACACAAGAGCCGTATTTGGCGAAACAATCGCTAACCCCGCTCTTACCGTTCTTGATATTGAGAAATTTGCAAACGCAGCACACAGACACGGTGTTCCTCTTGTTGTAGACAATACATTCCCGACTCCTGTTAATTGCAGACCCATTGAGTGGGGTGCAGATATCGTAACTCATTCAACAACAAAATATATGGACGGACACGGAGCAGCCGTAGGCGGTGCAATTGTTGATTCCGGTAAGTTCGACTGGATGGCTCATGCCGACAAATTCCCCGGACTTACACAGCCCGATGATTCATATCACGGAATTGTATATGCTGAGAAATTCGGACAGGAAGGTGCTTTCATAACAAAGTGTACAGCACAACTCATGCGTGACTTTGGTTGCATCCAGTCACCTCAGAATGCATTCATTCTTAACCTCGGACTTGAATCACTTCACGTTCGTATGCCTAAGCACGTAGAGAACGGACTTGCTGTTGCAAAATTCCTTCAGGAGCAGCCTCAGGTAGAAAAAGTAAGCTATCCCGGACTTGAAACTGACAAGTACTACGAACTCGCAAAGAAATATCTTCCAAACGGCGGATGCGGTGTCGTATCCTTCGAGCTCAAAGGCGGAAGAGCCGCTGCTGAGAGCTTCATGAAAAAACTTAAACTTGCAGCTATCGAGACTCACGTTGCCGATGCACGCACTTGTTGCCTCAATCCCGCAACATCAACACACAGACAGCTCACAGACGAGCAGCTTGAAGCAGCAGGAATCCCTGCAGGTCTCGTACGTATGTCTTGCGGTCTTGAAGATAAAGAAGATCTTATCGCCGACATCAAGAATGCACTTGCGTAAGTAAAACTAACCACGCCCGGTACATTGTCTCAACATGATTCATAAGAATCGAAAAACCCTGCCCGAAAATCGGACAGGGTTCATTAAATATTAAAATGCTAAAAAATACTTTGTATTACTTTGATGTAGATACGTTTGGTTTATATGCACCTTTCATATTAGGCTTATATGCACCCTTCACATTAGGCTTTGAAGCGCCCTTAACCTCGGGTGTGTCATTGACAGGCTGAGGCTGTGGTGTTACAACCGGTGCGGGTGTAGGCTCCGGTGTAGAATCTGAATCATTATCATGATTATCATTGTCTTCATGATGTTCAGGTTCAGGTGTTGGCTCCGGTGCAGGCGCTGGTGTAGGTTCACAAACCGGCGCAGGAGCTGGTGTAGGTGCAGGTGTAGGCTCGCATACCGGTGCGGGTGTAGGCTCCGGTGTAGGTGTGGGCGTACAAACTGGTGTGGGTGTGCACTCAGGCTTTGGTGTGCACTCAGGCTTCGGTGTACATTCCGGCTTAGGCGTACACTCAGGCTTTGGTGTACATTCCGGCTTAGGTGTGCACTCAGGCTTCGGTGTACATTCCGGTTTAGGTGTGCACTCAGGCTTCGGTGTACATTCCGGCTTTACCGGTGGCTGGAAATTCCACCAATCAAATCCTCCACAATATGATGACTCCATTTTAACAGAATCCGAATACTCTGATACCACTTCAAGGTCATCAGTGTTTTTGTCGGTTTTATCTACGAAATAAGAACCGAAACAATAAACTAACGGAACTGTCACTAAAGCAGTGATGGCCATCGCACCTGTAGATAATAATCTTTTCTTCATGTTTTTATACCCCCATGAGCAGTATGATAATGCATTTTTAATATTTTTGTCGCATTAATTACTTTATCATTAACCTTTAGGGTATTCAATACATATACAAAATATATCGCATCTAATGCAATACATATAAAAAGATTCAGCAACCGGCTGAATCTTCTCATTATTAGTCACCATAAAAAAACATTACAATTCTTCTACATTAGATTAATCTATATTTCACTTAACCCCGATAAACAGGCCGTATCACACAACACTACATCAGGAAGTTCGGTCATATCCTTAATCGGATAAGTCACCTGTGGATGAGTTGATGCCTCACCTATTCCGATACATTTAAAACCTCCCGCAAGTGCCGCATCTATGCCCGAAAGAGCGTCTTCCACAACTATCGCATCCGAAGGTTCTACTCCGAGCATCTCTGCCGCCTTTAAAAAGACTTCCGGATCGGGCTTTGATTTTGTTATATTTGTTCCGTCGGAAACAGCGTCAAAATAGTCTTTAAGCCCAAGCTTCTCAAGTATTTTCTTGGTATTCTTACTGCTTGAACCTATTGCAAGAAGCGTTCCTCTCGACCTTAATGTATCAAGCGCATTCTTGACCGAGACATCAAGATCTTTTTCACTCATGGTATCAAGAAGTGACACATAGATATTATTCTTCTCTTCTGCAATTTTTTCTTTTTCAATAGCAGAATACGTTCTGCCTGCCTTCTCCAAGATAATATCAAGCGAAGCCATTCTGCTGACTCCGCGTAATCTGTCATTTATCTTCTCATCAAAATATATCCCCTGCTCATCGGCAACGGTTTTCCAAGCCTTGTAGTGGAGCTTATCGGTAAAACAGATTACTCCGTCAAGGTCAAAAATTACTGCTTTCATTTTTCATACCTCATTTCTTTTACGCCTTTTACCTCGATCTTTTCTCCCCTTAATACTTCGCAGACTGCTCCGCTCTTGGTGACGGTAAATTTCAAAAGGCTCTTTCTGTACTTAATCTTGAAGCTGTACTTCTTCCAGCCCGTCGGCAGGAACGGATCGACCGAAATTCCTTCCGCGTTTATCCGTAGCCCCGCAAAACCGTTTACTATCGCCATGTAGCTTCCGCCCATATTTGCCGTATGAACGCCATCTCCGGAGTTGTTGTGCGTATTCAACAGATCGAGTTTTATCGAGTCTCCGAAATAATCCACAGCTTTTTTGTGCATGCCAAGTCTTGACGCAACAATACTGAACACACACGTTGAAAGAGAAGAATCATGAGTCGTGATCTTCTCATAATATTCAAAGCTCTTTTTCATAACCTCCTTAGGCTGCCTATCCTCAAACAGAAAGTAAGAAAGTACGGTGTCAGCCTGCTTGCAGACCTGATATCTGTACAAATGAAGAGGATGATAGTGAAGAAGTAACGGAAATTCCTCTTTAGGCGTGTTCTTAAGATCCCACACAGGCTTTTGCAAAAATGAATCATCCTGAGGATTAATGCCAAGTTCCTCATCATAAGGAAAGTACATCTTTTCCGCTGCTGCCTTTATCTCCTTAAGCTCCTTGGTTGTCACACCGAGTTTATTAAGAAGCTCTTTTAACCTCTTACTTGATGCGTGCTTCTCGGCAAAAGAAACCGCCATACTCATGTTGTAAGCCGCGCAACAATTGGTGTAATAATTGTTGTCAGTCATACACGTATATTCATCGGGCCCCGTCACTTCATTGATCACAAAGCGCCCCTGTCTGTCATAATTTCCGACATCAAGCCAGAGCCTTGCCGTCTCAAGAAGCATCTCTTCGCCCTGATCAAGCATGAAATCAAGGTCTCCAGTCGTGAGATAATACTGCACGATCGTATAAGCTATCGCACCGTTAATGTGATACGCAGCGGTTCCTGACGGAAAATATCCCGAGCACTCTTCTCCCGTGATTGTTCTCCAGGGATAAAGAGCTCCCTTCTTATGTCCCAAAAGAGCCGCATTTTCCCTTGCTTTATCAAGAATTCCGTACCTATACTGCAAAATATTTTTGGCAAGTTCAGGATTGGTCAGTATGAAAAAAGGTGCTACATACATCTCTGTATCCCAGAAATAATGACCTTCGTAGCCTTCTCCCGAAAGCCCCTTCGCCGCTATACTGCAATGTTTGTCACGCGTCGCCGACTGAAAAAGCTCATACATATTGAAATTTACGGCCTGTCCAAGCTCTTCATCTCCGTCAATTTCCATTTCAGAATTGTCAAAGAACTCTGTGACATACTCTTTTTGCCTCTCATAAATATCCGCAAGATTTCCTCTCATCGCTTCCTTAAGAGTTTCCCTTGCAAACTCCTCGGGATCGTCTTCGCGGACAGAATCCGAGAACGTTGAATATTTTATAAGCGAAAGTTCCTCTCCCTGCTTAACTTCAGCCTTAACATGGTAAAGAGTCCTTCCCTCTTCTTTGCCGTAACTAATCTCCGCTTTGCCGGGAAGCCTTAACCTGTGCGAAACTGCTGACGCCACAGTTATTCCGCTGACATCTGTCGTGCTTACCGCAACGCTCATATCCTCGCGCCACTTCACAACCTCAACATTAAGAAGTGCTCCGCTGTCATCGGCAAGCCTCGGATCGTCAGGGTTTGAGTAGTTCCTTACATCCGCAATATGATATGACTCTATCTCTATTTCCCCGTCAAAATTTAACGCCTTCACGTTGTACTCAATTGTGAAAAGAGAAGGAATCAGAAATGATGTCATCCTTGTAACCGAAAGTTCTATTTCTTTTCCGTCAGGGGAAGTCCAGATTACATGGCGCCTCGTGACGCCCTGCTCCATATCAAGGATTCTCTCGTTCGTACATACTTTTCCTGTAGTCAAGTCGAACCTGTCACCGTCCGCTATAAGGCATATTGTCTGAGTGTCTGCAACATTTAGCATCGTCTGTTTCTTCTCTATAAGGTTGCACAGACTCTCTGCCTGTTTCATCGGGATAATCTCGTACACACCGTTTATGTACGTTCCGCGCATGGTATTCCAGCCACAAGGAACACCTTCTTCGACATTACCCCTCACGCCTATATATCCGTTTGCATTGGAAAAAAGAGCCTCATGAAGATTGACTTCTTTTTCCTCAAATTTTTCCTGTCTTGTAATGATACGCTTCATATACTTTTCCCTGCTTTTTATCCCTTTACAGCTCCTGCTGCCACGCCTTTTACAATATATTTCTGTGCCGCAAGATAGAAAATCGCAACAGGAATAATTGTTATAACAAGAGCCGCCATAGCTTCATTCCAGCTGATCGTATACTGCCCGAAAAACTTTGCAGTTGAGATCGGTATTGTTCTGTTTGCCGTAGACTTAAGAGTAAGCGAAGGCAAAAGATAATCATTCCATATCCAGATAACATCAAGAATAATAAGTGTCATCGTAGTAGGTTTGAGAATCGGGAAAACAATCCTCCAGAACAATGTCCAAACGCTGCATCCGTCAATAATTGCCGCCTCTTCCAAAGATACGGGAATCGACGATATAAAACCGTGATAAAGAAATACGCCCATTCCTGCGCCAAAACCGATATACATAAATATCAGTCCGCCGACGGAGTCTGTCATCTGAAGGCCTGTAACCTTACTAATCTTGTTCATCTCCTGCATAAGAGGCATCATGATAGTCTGGAAGGGAATCAGCATAGTTGCCACAAGAATTGAGAAAAGCGCTATACTCAGCTTATTTGCACTTCTCACAAACATCCATGCAGTCATCGCAGACAAAACAACAATGATAGTTATTGAAACAATCGTAATGACGACTGAATTAAACAAAGATATGGTGAAATTCATCTTTCCGATTGCTGAAGAATAATACTTAAACGAGAACTTCCCCGGAAGCGCCACCATGTTTTTGTACATCTCGGCTCTGCTCTTAAATGAATTCGTAAGTATCAGATAAATCGGGAACAGGTACAGTAAACACATAAGTGCAACAAGTACGTTCGGAATAATCTTTTTTACACTTTTAGCCATTTACATTGCCACCTCCCTTTTCTTTGTTATCGATACCTGAACAAAGGTAACTATCGCAATGATCAGGAAAAAGATAATTGCCTTAGCCTGACCGTATCCGAAATTACTGAGACTGAAAATCTCGTTGTAGATATTAAGCGAGAACATCTCAGACTGGAAATTTGCCCCTTCGCCCGTAAGAGATACGTTGACATCGTAGATCTTGAAACAGTTTGAAAGAGCAAGGAACAGGCATATCGTAAATGACGGCATAAGAAGCGGGAACTTGATTGAGAACAGAGTCTGAAAATAGTTCGCTCCATCAATTGCCGCAGCCTCCATAACATCATCCGGAATTGCCATGATTCCCGTTATGTACACGATCATCACGTAACCTGCAAGCTGCCATGTTGTTACAACGATCATCGCGATTATTGATTTTGTTGAATCCGTAAGCCAGTTACCAAAACCCACGCTAAGGAAGAACTCACTGAACACGCTCTTCCAGATATATCCCAAGATAAGTCCACCGATAAGATATGGTAAAAAAAGCATGGTTCTGGCAAAGTTCTTTACCTTGAGCCCCGTAGTTACGAGAAGGGCAAAAAACAATCCCAGGACATTTACGGTTATTACACTTATGACTGTAAAAATCGTTGTCCTTGCTGCTGCGTTTATAAACTGTCTGTCTCCGAATACCGCTTTATAGTTACTCATCCCTACAAAGTTTGCGGCGTGTTTGGCAAATCCGTCCCATTCCACAAATGAATATCCGATTCCTATAAAAAACGGAATGATCACAACCACAAAGAATGTGAACATAAGCGGCGCCGTAAACAATGCGTACCATCTTTTTTTAATCTTCATACCTTTATCTCCATAATAGGTGCTGCAACATATGCTGTTACAGCACCCTCATACCGTTAAAAACCTTATTTTGCATTTACAAATGCTTCGTTAAGTTTGTCGATAAGTTCCTCACCCGTCATTGAAGGATTTGTAAAGAATTCCTGTGTGATAGGTGAAAGACTTGTTGTAATGATTCCTGCAGGCCAGTTGCTCATTACCCACGGAATGCTGTCCTTTGATGCCTCTGAGATTGACTTTGAAAGAGGATCGAGTTTGTCTGAAGTCATTCCGTCTACAACAGGAACGAACCCAAACTGATTCATAAGATAATCTGTTCCTTTATCGCTTGTGTAAAGCCACTCAAGAAAATCTTTTGCCATAGTCTTCTCTTCATCCGAAGCATCAACATTGATGTACCACGCTGCGGGAACAGAAACTGCTACTTTCTTATTGCCCTTGATCGGCACGGGAGCGATACCCATGTCAAAATCCACATCGTAATCTTTGAACATTCCGTATGCCCAGTTACCCTGGTGGATCATTGCGGCCTTACCTGTTGCGAAATCACCGCAGTTGTTGTCGTATGTAACATCTACAGGGTTTGTGCAATTCTCACGGATTGCTTCCATAAGTTTTGCAAACTCTTTGAATGCATCGTTGTCTTTCATTTTTACTTCGCCGTTTAATACCTGCTGAAGGTATGCATCAGGATCGTCCTGAACCGCAAACGGTGTATTCAATATATGTGCTATAAGGAAATAATCTTCCTGTGAAAGTCCAAGTCCGTTTATTCCCTTACCCTTTGCTTCTTTAAGAAAATCAATAAGTGCGTCGGTTGAACCTATCTTTGATGTATCTACAAGATTGCCGTCATATACAAGTCCAAATCCCTCGATCGTATAAGGAACCCCCACAACTTTTCCGTCTACAGAATCTTTGAGATTATCGCTTATCTTGCTCATAAAAGAGAGGTCGCTTACATCTTCGAGATAATCTTTCATCTCAACAGACTCAGAACCGGGTGCAAGTGAAAACAGTACAGGGCCTGACTCTGTAGAAATACCTGTTTTAAGATCCTTGTAGTAGTTGTCACCACTTGTCTCCCATACCTCGATCTCAACACCGGTTTCATCCTTGTAATCTTTGGCAAGCTGATTAAGCTGATCCATAATCTCAGTCTTTGACTGGAAAATTGTAAATTTACCCCCTGCGCCGGCACTTTTTGTTCCTGCACCGCCGGCAGAATCTCCACCTGCTGCCTGTGAAGACGATGCTCCACAACCGGTAAGTACGGAACCTGCAAGCATAGCCGTTGCCAAAAGTGCTGCAAACAATCTGTTATTCCTCATAGTTAATTACTACTCCTTTCCCATAACTCCCCTTAAATAAGGTAAAAAGGTTATCTTCTTAACTACATAATCCTATTTTTTACTAAAAAAAGACAATACCCCATCTGTTTTTTAGAGGTATTGTCAGTTTGAACCTTGTATTATTATGTAAAATCAATATAAAAAGAGGCGATTTTAGTAAAATCCACCTCTTTTTTAGTAAAACATTATTGATTTAACTTGTTTTAACTAAAGCGGAATTCCTCCACTTTATCCTCGCACCGATCTTGAGAGATTCGTAGCTTCCCGTCCCTTCAATAAGCTCAACAAGAGACTGGGCTGCAAGGAAACCTCTCTCGTAATTCGGAACCTCTACGGTAGTAAGTCCCATGTACTTGGAAACAAAAGCATCGTCAAAGCCACAGACCGCTATGTCTTCAGGAACGCGCAGTCCCGCTTCCTTAAACTTTCTCATAGCGCCAATAGCCATCATATCGTTTGCACATACAAGAACCTGTGGCATGTGCTCCGAAAGCATCAACAATCTTGCCGCCTGCGTTCCGCTCTTTTCCCTCCAGTTTCCCTCGTAATAATCTCTTCTGTGAAAAGTTATCCCGTGGGCCGAAAGAGCATCGCGAAATGCACGGTATCTCTCCTTGTTATCATCCGTATCCATACCGGACAGATAAGCAAAGCGCTCATATCCCGACTTGATAAGTGTCTCAACCATCTCTTTTTCTGCATCATAGTTATTTACTATCACGCTCTTTATTCCCGAATGATTTATCTCCCTATCAAGAACTATTATCGGATAGTTGTTCTCCGCTGCCTTTATCAGCATGGAATCCTCACATCTGTAATCGATGTTGATGCATCCCGCGGAGTACGCATCAGACATATATTTTTCGGCATTTCTGCTTGTGCACACCATAATGTCATAATCCTTGGAATATGCATAATCGCTTATACCATGGAGTATATTCAGATAAAAATTGGTATCGAAGTCACTGAAATTAACTACTATAGTTTTGTTTTCGCTACTTTTTTCCTTTATTCGGATTTTTGGCAGTTCGTAGCCCAGTTCCTTGGCAATTGCAAGAATCTTCTCTCTTGTCTTATCACTCATGTTCCGCTTACCATGCAGAACATTTGAGACAGTTGCTATGGATACTCCGGCTTCTCTAGCTATGTCCTTAATTCCTACCATACCTTATGTCTTTCTGTGCAAAGTAAACAATCTGTCTTACAGTAAGTGTGCTCTAAGCTCCTCACCGCTCTTATCTGATAAATAAGAAGGAGCAATATCAAGCATAGTCTTGCATCCCTTCTGTCCTTCATTGTACATACGGAAAGCAGCACGTGCAACCGCTGTAAGAACGCTGGTTGTAAATTCAGGGTTTGAATCAAGCTTTAAGCTGTACTCAATAACATGGTTGTGCTCTTTGTCTGCACCTGTCTTGCCGCTTCTGAATACGAATCCGCCGTGAGCCATTCCGCTGTGATTCTTTAAAAGTTCCTCTTCACTGATGAAGTGAACTGTTGTGTCATAATCAGCAAAGTAGTTGGGCATTTCCTTGATTTCTTTTTCTACAGCTGCTGCGTCAGCACCCTCTTCAAGTACAACAAAGCATTCTCTTGTATGCTTCTGACGTGTTGTAAGCTTAGGATTCTGACCGCTTCTTACTGCCTCAAGTGCGCTCTCAACAGGGATTGTATACTGTTTTGCATTCTTAACGCCTTTTACGCGACGGATAGCATCCGAATGTCCCTGAGAAACACCCTTGCCCCAGAATGTGTAATCATTTCCTTCGGGAAGGATCGCATTTGAATAAACTCTTGCAAGAGAGAACATTCCGGGATCCCATCCGCATGAAATAACGGCAACTTTTCCTGACTCTTTTGCGGCAGCATCAACGTTTGCAAAATGCTCGGGAATTCTTGCATGTGTATCAAAACTGTCAACAACGTTGAACATCTTTGCATACTGAGGAGTCTGCACTGGAAGATCTGTTGCACTTCCTCCGCAAAGGATCATAACGTCAACTTTATCTTTCCAGCTCTCTATATCATTTGTAGAAACAACAGGAACGCCCTGTGTTTTAATCTGAAGTGTCTTGGGATCTCTTCTTGTGAACACTGCCACGAGTTCCATATCGGGAGCTGCCTTAACTGCAAGTTCAACTCCTTTTCCGAGATTTCCATATCCTAAAATTCCTATTCTTATGCTCATAAATAATGCCTCCTTTACTCTCGTAAAGTATATCATATAAACGATAACTTTTAGCATTTTTCTTTCCTTCTAGGACTTTTTTAACTTTTCCGTAACATTCTATTGACCCAAGACTATCCTAGTAGTATAAGTGTATTAGAACCAATAATACACTCGATGCTTATTTTAGGAGACACGATATGAACAGAAAAAGTATCGCCGCTATTACATCTGTGCTGATACTCATACTTATAGGATGCAGCGGAAAAGAATCCAATGACGCTGATCCCCAAAGCAACGAGGTCTCAAAAACAAATGTTAATATAGATAGCTCAGATGCAAAGGCAGAAGATGATGATGCAAAAACAGACAATGTACTACAGATTTCATCCGAAAAAAATACTTCATCAAAGAATCCCGATTCTTTGGTTAAATACAATGGAAAAGACTTATCAGTTTTAAATGATGCAGAGGCAGTTCTTGCAGAACTAGGTGATTACGACCCAAAACTTTCTTGTATAGATGATGAATATAAAAATTACGTCTTTTCTACCGCAAAAATACAGTTCGATACAGCAATTATCGACGGAAAGGAGGCTTCAGTACTTCTCTACATCTACAACCCCGATATAAAGACATCCAAAAATGTCGGTCTTGGAAATTCAGAGCAAGATGTGCTTGATGCATACGGATTTCCGGACGCCACGGACTCAAACGACCCTTCCTATTCTTTTGAATATCATTTTCCTTCATTCGATCTGATATTTGATTTTGAGACCGATAGCCAGACTGTAGAGATGATACGCTACAAAAATACCAATAACCACTCAAAGGCCGCACCATGAAAATCCGAAGCACTTGCTTACCGATACGGAAGTTGCTAATATATAACGCATCAATGCTAATGAAAGGACAATTTTTATATGGATAAAAAACAGAAACTTTTGGATCTTATAGATAAAGCCGGCCGCGGAAGTATAGAAGCAGCAGAAGCAATTGCAGAAGGTTATTTTAAAGGAGATTTCGGAGAACCCAATCCGGAAAAAGCAAAAAAATGGGCATCCTACGCCGCAAAGCACGGCAGTGAAAATGCCCAAAAGTTATTAAATCAATTATGAAAAAACCTATTTTGAAAAAATCTATCTAATTAAGTGTTTATGAAATCCTCCACGTTTTTCATTATACATGCTAAATTGCCGATGTCAGTCTGCACTGAATCAGTTTCAAGTGAATGATTGGCGTTGGCAATTTTTATGCAATCAATACCAAGTTCTTTGCACTTCTCATCTGCAAACGGCGTATCGCACCACGGATCGCTCGTTCCGTGAACAACAACTCCGCATTCTTTTCTAAGATATTTAAAGGTCTGTGCCACCGGTGTAAAGACAATATGCTCGGCATTCACATTCTCCTGCCTGTCATACTCGGCCGCTATCGCTGTTCCGATACTCTTTCCCGCAAAAATAATTCTGTCATATGCAGAATATTCAATATCCTTAAGCTGCTCTTTTGCCTGTGAAAGAGCGATGTTAAACGCCTCAAGCATCTTTTCCGGATTCCCCTTTACAGCAGATGCTTTCTCGGGAAGTTCAAAACTTACTTCGCGTATCTCATAACCATACTTCTGCGCCAGTTTCCTCGTATAGTAGAGAATGGGCCTTGATGAGTTGTAACCCATTCCCGGGAATATTACCATTAAATTCTTTTTACTCATTACAACAAACTCCTCTTACATTATAACTTTTCAAAATACCGGACAACCGCGCTAAGGTCATCACATACCACTTCCGAAAGATCACGCATCTCATCATCGGGGCCAATTATATCCGGTACCATTATGGGGCGCATTCCTGCTGCCTCTGCTGCTCTTATCCCGTTATAGGAATCTTCTATCGCAAAGGTCTCACTTGGATTCACTCCGAGTTCTCTGCATGCGATTGTATATATCTCAGGATTAGGTTTACTTATCTTTACGGCATCTCCTCCGACAACCATATCGAAATAGCCTATGAATCCCGCATCTGTAAGTTCGCTTATGACAAGTGCTTTCCTTGTGGATGAAGCAACACCTACCTTAACGCCTTTATCTTTAAGATATTCCAGTATCTCTTTTACTCCATTCTTAACGGGAAGCCTTCCACCGTCGAATTTCTCATGGAACAGTTTTGAACTCTCCGCAAGCAGCTTATCCGCTATGCCCGATCCTAACTTGTCCGCATATGCATTCTCAACAATATCGTGTGTCTGTGCGTTATTGGTCCCTATGCACCTCTTAAAGACCGGCTCCACATCTCCGAGCCCGAATCTTTCCCCAAGCTCATACCAGCATGAAAGGCAGGCTCTCTCGGAATCAAATATAACTCCGTCCATATCAAATATCACGTTGTAAGAACATGCCATTTGTCTTTCCTCCGAACTAATAATATAGGCGAAAGTATATCATAAGATACAGAAAAGAACAAAAAAGCACCCCGTTTTACCAGGGTGCCGATCTTACAGTATCAAGCCTTTCCGGATTGTTCAAATATTCGCAGTCCGGCGGCGAATTTACAAGTGAATTGTTTCGTACTTTGCATGAAGCATTCCTACATTCTTTACATCTGAAACTAATGTGATTGTTATATAGTCTCTTACAACCGACCGAGCAAAAAGCCCAATTACCGTTACGTGCCACAAATGTCCTTCCGCAATTCAGACATATCCTCTTTACATTATGTGCCATAATCCTATACTTCCCAAGAAAAAAAATAAAAAAAATATTACTACTATTTTGTAAAAATAAATTTGCTATAAAGTTATTATAAACTAAAGTGCACGTCCGTAAAAGAGGGACGTGCACAAGTTCAAACATTGTTCACAGTAAGTTCAATCTTTCTGAATTCACTATACTGTTTATTCAATTACACATATTATTTAATTCAATCATCAGCGATATATTATATATATCAAAAAATATCTGAAAACTTTTTTACGCTGCTGCCTTCTTGTCATCATGAGCATAGATTGCTTTCAAAATAACAGGCGTCAATATAGAACTGATAACGATAAGCAGGATTACCGCAGTAAAATACCTGCTGTCGATGATCCCCGCCTTAAGTCCTCTTTGCGCAACGATAAGCGCAACCTCTCCTCTTGTCATCATTCCGACACCGATCTTAAGACTGTCGGAGCCGTTATATCCAAGGACTTTGGCCATAAGTCCGCAACCCACTATCTTACCGAGAAGGCCGACTATAACAAATGCAAGAGAAAATACAATAACCGTTGTATCAACGGATCTTAAATTAGTCTGAAGTCCTACACTTGCAAAGAAAACAGGTCCGAATATCATATATGAGTTTATATCCATTTTTCTGTCGATATACTCGGAATCATCAAGCGAGCTTAAGATAATTCCCGCAACAAATGCACCTGTGATGTCCGCAACTCCAAAATACTTATCCGCAATATAGGAAAATACAAGAGCGAGCGCAAGTCCCATAATAGGAATACGTCTTGTATGACGCCACTTTGTATCAAGCTTCTGCATTATCTTAAAGATAATAATTCCCACAACCAAAGAGAACGCAAAGAAAAGAACAGTCTTAACGCACACCATTCCGATATTTGCACTTGGATCTTTCATACCGATAACGGCTGTAAGCACAACGATACCGATAACGTCATCTATTATCGCAGCACTCATTATTGTAGTTCCTACCTCAGTTGAGATCTTTCCAAGCTCTCTGAGTGCCTGAACGGTTATACTTACAGAAGTTGCCGTAAGAATTGTTCCGATGAAAAGAGCTCTCATAAACTCGACACTTCCAGGAGCCGCAAATCCGTAGAAGCACATATAAAGAACAGTTCCGAAAGCAAGCGGTATTCCAACTCCCGCGCACGCAAGTATTGTAGCTTTTATACCTGACTTTTTGAGATTATCGATATTAGTCTCAAGTCCGGCACTGAACATAAGAAGAATAACGCCGATTTCCGCCATCTGTGAAAAGAAATCACTCTCAGATACGATATTAAGTATTGTAGGTCCTATGATAAGGCCCGCAATAATCTCTCCCGCCACCTGAGGCGCCTTGAGTTTCCTTGCTCCAAGTCCGCAAAACTTAGCCGCAATAACTATGATCGCAAGATTACGCAAAATTTCTAAACTGTCCACTTTTCATCCCTCATTTCTGTTATAAAAAACCTGATTACATCGGCCATATTTTTACCCGAATGCAATCATATTATAATACAACTTAGATTTTTCGCAATCCAATAAACAAAAGTTCGGACAGCGACTCTATATCTGCTATCCGAACTATTTTTTTAATTCACTAATTGTTTATTGGCGCCTGCATCATACTATATTCTTAATACCTTCGCAGATTCTCCTTGCCACTACGGGATTGTTCATCGTATACAGATGTATTCCGTCGATGTCACTCACAAGAAGGTCTATGATCTGGCTGAGCGCATATGACATTCCCGCATCAAAAAGAGCTTCCTTGTTGTTCTCGTACCTTTCCGCGATCTTCTTAAATCTCTCGGGGAAAGTAGCGTTGCACATCGTGAGCATTCTCTTTATCTGTGCGGCGTTGATAACAGGCATAACTCCCGGGATCATCGGAACCTCTATGCCCTTAGCCTTACTCTTTTCCCTGAAGTTCATGAACTTGTCATTGTCGAAAAAGAGCTGCGAAAGAAGCACCTCCGCTCCGCTGTCCACCTTGGTCTTGAGATTCTTAAGCTCATCCTCTTCAGTTGCAGTCTCCGGATGCATTTCGGGATAGCATGCGCCGAGTACACAAAAATCATACTTATCCTTCATATATGAAATTACATCCGAAGCGTACCGGAAATCATCTTTTTCAGGGATATTCGCATTTCTGTCGCCCCTGAGAGCAAGAATGTTTTCAATTCCTTCACTCTGTAAAGCCACCGCAAACTCATCAATCTCACTCTTATCGTAATGCAGGCTCGTCAGGTGAACCACAGGCTCAACGCAGTAATTATGCTTTATCTTTTTGGCAATCTCAATCGTATTGTTTGAACCTACGCTTCCGCCCGCTCCGAAAGTTACACTTATAAAATCAGGCTTAAGCTCACAGAGAACATCAAGTGTCTCATCTATCGCCTCAAGCGCCTTATCTTTTTTCGGAGGAAAAATCTCAAATGAAAGAGTTTTTCTGCCTTCTTTATATAAATCCGATACTTTCAACTTCTTACTTATCCTCTCACTGTCTTTGCTGCCTTAACAAGATTTATAAGGCTCTCTTTGGTCTCGGGAATTCCCCTTGTCTTAAGTCCGCAGTCGGGGTTTACCCAGAGTTTGTGGTCATCGATCCTGCCGCGCATCTTGCCAAGTGCATCCACAATCTCCTGAACGGAAGGAACACGCGGGCTGTGAATGTCATAGACACCAGGGCCTACTTCCGTCTTAAAGTTATTAGCCTTTAATGAATCAAGAATCTGAAGATCTGATCTTGAAGCCTCAAAAGTAATAACATCCGCATCCATCGCATCGATCACAGGAATGATATCCGTAAACTCGCTGTAGCACATATGAGTGTGAATCTGTGTTTCCGGCTTTACCCCGCTGTGAACAAGTCTGAATGCGGGAATCGCAAAATCAAGATACTCGCTGTACCAGTCTGACTTTCTAAGAGGGAGCTTTTCCCTAAGCGCCGCCTCATCGATCTGGATGATCTCTATTCCCGCTTTCTCAAGATCAAGGACCTCATCTCTTATCGCAAGCGCAAGCTGCAAAATGCTCTCCTTAATGGAAATGTCTTCTCTCGGGAAAGACCAGTTAAGGATAGTAACAGGTCCTGTGAGCATTCCCTTCATAGGCTTATTTGAGCAGCTCTTTGCGTATTTTGACCATTCTACGGTAATAGGGCTCTTTCTTGATACGTCGCCCCAGATGATCGGAGGCTTAACGCATCTTGTACCGTAGGACTGAACCCACGCCTTCTCAGTGAACACATATCCCGAGAGGTGTTCTCCAAAATACTCGACCATGTCATTTCTTTCGTATTCACCGTGAACAAGTACGTCGAGCCCTATCTCCTCCTGAAACTCTATGCACTTTTTAATCTTCTCTTTGTTAAAGGCAACATACTGTTCTTTGCTGATATTTCCTTTTCTGTAGTCCTGTCTGTTCCTTCTTACATCCGTAGTCTGAGGGAACGAACCTATTGTAGTTGTGGGGAAAAGAGGGAGTCCCAATTTATCTTTTTGAATCTTTTCTCTCTCATTAAATTCGGGCTTTCTCTCGTAGTCGCTCTCTTTTATATTTGAAACTCTCTCTCTTACCGCCTCATCTACGCTATCAACTCTGTTCTTGAAAAGTTCGGCGTTAGATACAAACTTTTCAGAGGTTGATGCCTTCTTTACATCCTTCTCATCCGCAAGCTCCGCTATATCCTTAAGCTCTGACAATTTCTCTTTTGCGAACGCGAAATGCTTCTTGTACTCATCGGAAATCTTGTGCTCACTCTCAAGTGTGTACGGCACATGAAGAAGCGAACATGATGTATTCACAACAATGTTGTCCGCACCTGTAACACCTTGGAGCTTTCTTATTATTTCAAGAGACTTACCGTAATTATTCTTCCAGATATTTTTGCCGTTAACCACTCCCGCAAAAAGGAGCTTATCTGCAGGGAAGCCATTCTTTTTGACAAGCTCAAGAGATTTTTTCCCCTCAATGAAATCCAGACCGATCGCGTCAAAATCAAGCTGTGTAAGTAAGTTGTAAATATCTCTCACATCTCCGAAGTATGTCTGAAGAAGAACCTTGGTGTTTCCCTTTCCGGCAAGAATACTACGATACAGTCTCTCGAAAAGCTTAATATCATCGAGTGTCAAGTCTCTTACAAGATAAGGCTCATCAAACTCTGCCCACTTAACACCGTTTTCGCCAAGCTTTGAAAGGTATGCCACATATTCTTTTGCCAAAACCTGCTCGAAATCAGAAATATTCTTATCACCTGTATACTTCGCAAGCTTTAAGAAAGTAAACGGTCCGATAATGCTGACCTTAAGATTCTCTGCGTGCTCAAATGCTTCTTTGAACTCGTCAAAAGGCTTTGTTCCGACAAGTTTGATCTCAGTATTGTCATCAATCTCGGGAACAATGTAGTGATAGTTGGTATTGAACCATTTCTTCATAGCAAGTGCCTTTACATTTCCCTTCTCACCCTGATATCCTCTTGCCATCGCAAAGAATGTATCTGTATCAGAAAGTCCCAGCTCTCTGTATCTGTCCGGTACGATATTGAAAAGCACAGCAACATCAAGCATATTGTCATAAAAAGAAAAATCGTTTACAGAAATAAAATCTATTCCGCTTGCTTTCTGAAGCTCCAAGTTCTCTTTTCTTAATTTTAGTGCTGTAGTTTTGAGTTCTTTTTCGTCTATTTCATTCTTAAAGTATTTCTCAGATGCAAATTTAAGTTCTCTGTCTTTTCCCACTCTTGGGTATCCGATAACCGCTGTTCTCATACGCTTCCCTCTCTTATAAATGTGTATTTATGCAACGCCAATAAGCATTGTTCTTCGGCACACTGCGCCTGTTTCACTGTGGTAAATAGAAGTATAACCAGTTTTTATCCATAGGTAAAATATGTTTTTTATACCTTATATCATAGATTTAACCTATAATAGATGATATACTTACTTCATGACACTAAAACAATTAAATTATGTGGTAACCGTAGCTGAAACAGGCAACATAACAGAAGCGGCCAAAAAGCTCTTTATAGCCCAGCCCAGTCTTACCGGCGCCATTCAGGAAATTGAAAAAGAATATAAGATAACAATCTTCAACAGAACAAAAAGAGGAATCAGCGTAACAACCGAAGGAACCGAATTTCTTGGCTATGCACGCCAGCTCCTTGAACAGGCAAATCTTATCGAAGAACGATACACGGGAAAGCCTGTCGGAAAGACAAAGTTCTACATCTCTTCCCAGCACTACTCTTTTGTCGTTGAAGCATTTGTCGAGCTGTTAAAAAGACACGGCGGTGAAAAGTATGAGTTTCACATGAGAGAAACCCAGACCTATGACATCATCGAGGACGTTGCGCGCCTTAGAAGCGAGATAGGCGTGTTGTATATGAATAAGTTCAACGAGACGGTCATAAAAAAAGAACTTCGCGATAATGACTTGTCTTTTACTCCGTTATTCAAGGCAAAGCCTCATGTGTTCATCGGAAAGAATTCTCCTCTTGCCAAGAAAAAAAGTCTTACGCTTGATGATTTAAAGCCTTACCCAAGACTCTCCTACGAGCAGGGAACACATAACTCTTTTTACTTCTCAGAAGAGATACTCAGTACGCAAGACTCCGACAAAGATCTTGTTGTCTGCGACAGAGCGACTCTTTTTAACCTTCTGATAGGCCTTAACGGATACACAATCTGTAGCGGTGTGATAAATGAAAATCTTAACGGAGCAAACATTGTCGCGCGCCCGCTTAAAGTTGATGATTACATGGAAGTCGGATATATCCTCAAAAATTCTGTGGGGGTATCGCCGCTAACTCAGAGCTATATCGAGATAATAAAGAAACTTGTGAAAAAGAAATAAAAAACATGACACAAAAATAAGTGATAACTTGGGCAAATGAGCTCTCGTTATCACTTGTTTTATCTGTGCGAATGGGCACTATAAATATATAAAGTTTGTTATGAAGAAGCTATGTTATGAGCAAAAACGCTATAAACCGTGTTTCTCTTAATTACTTTGCAGCAGCAAATCCTTTCTCAAGATCCTCAATGATATCGTCTATGTGCTCTGTACCGATTGAGAGTCTGATTGTGCTCTGTGAGATTCCCTGATCCTTGAGCTCATCATCGTTAAGCTGAGAATGAGTTGTTGTTGCAGGATGAATAACAAGGCTCTTTACATCGGCAACGTTTGCAAGAAGTGAGAAAATCTCAAGGTTATCGATGAACTTCCAAGCAGCCTCTTTTCCACCCTTGATCTCAAATGTGAAGATTGAAGCTCCGCCATTGGGGAAGTACTTCTCATAGAGAGCGTGATCGGGATGATCTGCAAGTGAAGGATGGTTAACCTTCTCAACCTGAGGATGCTTTGAAAGGAACTCAACTACCTTTTTGGTGTTCTCCGCATGTCTCTCGAGACGAAGTGAAAGTGTCTCAAGTCCCTGAAGAAGCAGGAATGCGTTAAACGGAGAAATTGTTGCTCCTGTATCTCTGAGAAGAATAGCTCTTATAAATGTAACGAATGCAGCAGGTCCTACGGCATCATAGAATGATACGCCGTGGTAGCTGGGATTGGGAGCTGCGATGTTAGGATACTTGCCGCTCTTTTTCCAATCGAACTTACCTGACTCAACGATCACACCGCCAAGAGTTGTTCCGTGACCACCAATGAACTTTGTTGCTGAATGTACAACAATGTCAGCACCGTGCTCGATAGGTCTGATAAGGTAAGGTGTTCCGAATGTATTGTCGATAACAAGAGGAAGTCCATGCTTGTGTGCTATCTCTGCAACTGCGTCGATATCAGGAATATCACTGTTGGGATTTCCAAGTGTCTCAAGGTAGATTGCTCTTGTATCTTCCTCGATCGCACCCTCGATCTCTGCAAGGTTATGTGCGTCAACAAATGTTGTTCTTACTCCGTACTGAGGAAGTGTATGTGCAAGGAGGTTGTAACTTCCACCGTAGATTGTCTTCTGTGCTACGATGTGTCCTCCGTTAGCTGCAAGTGCCTGGATTGTATATGTTATTGCTGCTGCGCCGGATGCAACTGCAAGTGCTGCGCTTCCGCCTTCCAAAGCTGCGATTCTTTTTTCAAATACATCCTGTGTGGAATTTGTAAGTCTTCCGTAGATGTTACCTGCATCAGCAAGTCCAAATCTGTCAGCAGCGTGCTGGCTGTTTCTGAATACGTATGATGTAGTCTGATAAATCGGAACCGCTCTTGCGTCTGTAGCGGGATCCGGCTGCTCCTGTCCAACGTGTAACTGTAATGTCTCAAATCTGTAATTACTCATAATCTATCTCCTTCATTTGCATTTATTTTTCGTGTGTGTTATGTTGTGTTAATGTTATTCCTATTTACCTATTACGTCAATAGGTTTTATGATAACTAAATCAGCATGCCACTAATAAGTTTTTGTTATATCTTTTTATATAGGGTACAATGTCAGTATAAATAGGAGGTTCACATGTTTACTACCAAAGGACGCTATGCCCTGCGCGTTATGATCGATCTTGCGCAGCACACAGAAAATGAATACATCCCTCTCAAGGATATCGCCACAAGGCAGGACATCTCCAAGAAGTATCTTGAGATTATTGCAAAAGAACTTGTAAAAGGCGGTCTTATCGAAGGCGCCAGCGGAAAGCACGGCGGCTACAAACTCTTAAGAAGCCCCGAAGAATACAGTGTCGGAGAAATAATAGAACTTATGGAAGGCACGATCGCGCCCGTAGCCTGTCTCGAAACAGGAGCTCCCGAATGCACACGTGCCTGCAAGTGTAACACCATATCCATGTGGACAGAATTCTACGAACTTGAACGCAACTTCTTTTTCGGAAAGAAGCTCAGCGATCTGTGTAATTAGTTTGTAGATTTTCCGTACGCCCGACCATAAAGGTATATATTCGGAAATATGCTGTGTACGGCTGCGCAGTGATTTTCATACTTTAATAAAACCTGAAGATGCTTCCTTTCACGTTGTTCAGAGAAGTCAGCATCTTCGGGTTTTATTAAAGCTGAAAATCATCTTGCTCGTCCGAAGACAACGTATTTCCGAATATATACCTTTGTGGCCGGGCTGTCTATGAAAAGGTTAGTAAACATAAAAAACGAGCTTCGAAAAGCACTGACAATATTCTTTATTCCATATCTTTTGATTTGATGTACTTCTTTAGAGTTGAAACATGCATAGGATAGAAAGACTCTTCATCTCTCAACATATCCCTCAGATCATTCAGTGAAACCCACCTAAGATTTCTCGATTCATTAGTTTCTTCTACCTCTTTTCCATCAGCTCTGCAAATGAAAACTTGGACCATTATCGGGTAGTCCCCTTCAACATTCTGGGAACATGAAAAAGGTGTATAGTTTAAGACTTTATAACCATTATTTTCAACTATTACTGACTCTTCTTCTCCTTGAATATATGAGACCTCAAGACCGGTCTCTTCAGATATTTCCCTTCTCAGGCAATCATAAATATTCTCAAATTCTCTGATTTTACCTGCGGGAATTTCTACCAGTCCATTTTCACGGTCATTACCTTTATATCTCTCTTGCAGAAGGATAAATACTTCTCCGTCAATAATTCTTTCTATTATTCCTCCTGCAGCGGGTTTAGAAAATAATTCTGTCATATTGCTTACTCCTCCATAGATTCCATCAATATCTCTATATATCCTTTTATACACATTGACTTGATACTTATCCCAAATACTTCTTCTCCAATTCATCAAAAGCTGTCTTTGCGTCTATCGCCTCACCTGTTAATTCAAACTCAGCCTCTGCTTCGGTTATTGCCTGATCAATACGATTATTCGCTGCAAATTGATCGTATAATTCAGCACTCATAACAACACCTCCTTTATACAAATACGGTGTAACATAATTATGCTACACCGTAAATATAAAACTATTCCTATATCAATCATGCAAGAACTCTATCGACAAGAGACTACTGTTTCCTGTACCTGTATATCTAAGATACAATGCATGCGTTCCGGAAACCGCACCGAATCTGCATTCATCGGCAGTCCAGATATTGGAGCCTATAGCATGAATCTTACCAAGAGGCTCACCGTCTAGATCTGTGAGGATCTCAAAGTCTCCGTTGAAGTAAGCTCTTGTCTTAATTCTAAGTCCCGTAAGCTTTTCGAAGTCAAAGTACTTGAAACCGATTGTCGTTCCGTCAACAATATCTTTGATATAGCTTTCTCCGTATGACTCGTCGCCCCCGACCTGAACAACTCTGGGCGCTCCGGGCTCAACATACATCTTGTGTTCTTTCGTAAAGATATTGCAGGCAATGTAAGCCGGGTACTCTCCCTTGTCGGAAAGAGGTCCGCCGTTCAAACCGCAAGAAGTTATCTCTACCTGCGGAATACTTCCGTCCGGGGCAAAAGAGATTTTTTCCGCGCATCCCTGTCTGCTAAACCAGGTTCCGTTGGTATGTCTGTGATAGAAGATGTACCAGTCGTCGCCAATCTCGATTATACTTCCGTGGTTGTTGGCGCCGTAAGCTGTCGGCTCGTCCGCTTTCTTGTATGTATCAATGTGCATATCGCAGTTACTTACGATAACTCCACCGTACTCAAAAGGTCCTTCGGGGCTCTTCGATGTAGCATAGCAAAGCTCGTGCATAACTTCTGATGAATATACAAAGTAATAAATATCTCCGCGCTTTCTTATCGATGAAGCCTCAAAGAATGCGTGTCCTTCGAATGATGTTCCCTTGCTGTATTCGCATCCGGGCGCGATTATCTTGGGAGCTTTTTTAACCGTGAGCATATCCTTATCAAGGACTGTGAACATCGATCCGCTCCTTGACTTATCGCCCTGCCCGCAAAAGCCCGTATACATGTAGACTTCGTTGCCTTCCGTCAATACTCCGGGATCAAACTGAGGCTCGTCGCCCTCTTTGTCACCGAGCTTAACTCCGTCTTCATAGTGAACATATCCGTAGAACTCGTAAGGGCCTGCTGGTTTGTCACTTACCGCAACAGAAACAACGCTTACCTTATCAAGCACATAGTAAAGATAATATCTACCGTCGGGGCCAACCGTAACATCAGGCGCATAGAGGCACATGTGTCCAGTGGGATTGAGAGGATCCTGTGTCTTTTTGAAAATAACGCCTTCATACTTCCAGTTTCCAAGATCATTCACAGGTGCCGACCAGCAAACATAGTCGCCGAGGCAGAATGTCTCGCCGCCGTATATATCATGCGATCCGTATACATATACTCTGTCTCCGAACACATAGGGCTCGCCATCGGGAATGTACTCCCAGTTCGGAAGATAGGGATTGATTCCCTGCCGCCTTGTGTTCTGTCTTATGCCGCCTTCCTTCTTAGGAACTGCTCCGCGAGATGTGAATTCCATCTCGTTTGGATTTTCGGAAGTGTATGTTCCCCAGTTCGGGAGCTCTTTTCCACCCTTACCTGTTCCGTTAGGATTGCCTGTCTTAACAAAGTTGGCGAAATAATCGCACATCTGCGCCGCCAGATCGTAATGTCTTCCCTCGTAAGCTCTGTGGCTCTTTCCCAGAGTCTCAAAGAAAAACCACAGATCAACAGAGTGAAAACATCCCGGATATGCCTCATCTCCTGCACCGTCTCCCGGAATATCGGGACAGAATCTGTAGTAATAGAAATCTCTGTCGGGGTTATTTTTCTTAGCTCCAGCCAAAACCTCTTTTACAGATTTCTCGACCATGTTTATATTGTCTTCTATAAATTCATCCGTTGTATTTCCCGTAAGAACCGGTACATCGGGATACTTTCCTTCTACAAAGGCATCTGTGGTATTATGCTTGCAGAACACTCCGTCCATTATCGGAACCATCATTGGATTATTCAAAAGATATTTATTATAACCCTCAAGAATAGTTTTTGAATTAAGCCTTCTTGCTCCCTCAATTCCATCCACGCCAAGCGTCTCCATAAACTTTGCGCCAAGCTCTTCCGCCTCTGAAAGCGGCTTTGGTGTAAAGAGCTTATCCTCGGGTTTATCAAGCTTTATAATTCCGCTAAATATAACGGCGCCTTTTATTATCTTGCTGTTGTCTTCGCAAACAAGCTGATTCATTACCGACGCTCCGCCTGCAGACTGGCCGGCGATCTTGATATTATCCGGATCTCCGCCAAATGCCGCAATATTTCTATATACCCAGTGAAGTCCCGCCTTCTGATCGAGAAGACTGAAATTACCGGGCGCATCGGGTGATTCCTCAGTAAGTTCCTTATGCGCAAGATTTCCAAAACAGCCAAGTCTGTATGCTACAGAGGCAACGACAATACCTCTTTTTGCCAGTGCCTCTCCGTCAAGCTCCATCTCTGCCGTATACCCCCACTGGAAAGAGCCTCCGTAGTACCACACAAGTACAGGAAGTTTTTCATCTTTGCTCTTTGCAGGGGTCCAAATATTAAGATAAAGGCAGTCTTCACTCATCGGTATTTCAGGATCGACATGCCATTCTCTGCAATAAATATCAGTACCTACCCCCGGTGTGTCCTGATAAGGAATTGGTGCAAACTGGTTTGCCTCATATATTCCATCCCAGTCATTGCAAGGCTTTGGTGCCTTCCATCTATTCATTCCGACAGGCGGTGCCGCATAAGGTACTCCCTTAAATACCGTTATGCGCGGATCCGATCCTGCTATACCCCTGATCCTGCCGTTTTCTACTTCAGTTAATCTAAGCAACCTCCTTTTACCTCCTCTAAAAACATTAAACAATATAAGAATTGCATAATAACTTTTATCACCTATATCATTATTACATTTAAGTTATACCATAATATTTTAGATTTTGGTAAAATATTTATTTCACAATCTAGTGTCTTGGCAAGATGACTTTTGATCAATTACGAAGTGAAATAATTCAAGTATAAGGCGGAGGATTGAGTCGATGCAAGTTACTCAGATTCGATTACAAAATTTATGCCCGTATAATCGGTTCGGATTTCGCTTATTTCTACGTGTATATATCAATTTTCGGATTCTATGCCCGTATAATCGGTCCGGAATTTGCTTACTTCTACGTGCAATATATCAATTTCCGGATTCTATGCCCGTATAATTGGTCCGGAATTCGCTTACTTCTACGTGTATATATCAATTTCCGGATTTATACCCGTAAAATCGGTCACTCATTGCTCTATAGTTTTATGCATTTTGGGGCAAAACAATTTTCATTACGTTCCATACGCAATCTTAATAATATCATCAATCCCCGCTTCCTCTATCGAAACATCCTTGATGTTCTTGAGTTTCGAGAGATCAGCGATGATCTCTGCTGCCGTCGTTTCCTTTTTCATAAATTTGTACTTGGCGATATTGTCGGTATGCTCAACAAGCTCGCAGCGCTCGTGCGACGGCGCTTCTTCGTCGTAATACTCAACAACGAGAGTCTTGTACGGCGCAATCCTGTCGATGATCTGCGATAAATTCCCGTCCTCCATCATAACGCCGTGGTTAATGATTATCAGTCGCTCGCAAAGTTCCTGAATGTCGCCCAGATCGTGCGTTGTAAGTATAATTGTTGTCTTTTTGATCTTATTGATTTCTTTTATAAATGTGCGAAGCGCGAACTTGGACGATACGTCAAGCCCTATTGTAGGCTCATCAAGGAAAAGAACTTTCGGAGAGTGGAGCATTGCCGCAACAAGGTCACCTTTTACGCGCTGTCCGAGCGACATCTGGCGAACCGGCTTATCCACAAGCTCTTTTATCCCCAAGATGGAGTCCATGACATTCAGCGTCTTGTCATAATCGACTTGGTCAATTCGATAAATATGCTTAAGAAGCTCAAAGCTCTCTCCAAGTCGAAGATCCCAGTTAAGCTGCGATCTCTGGCCGAAAACAACACCGATGTTTTTCACAACTTCTTTTCTGTGCTTTGTAATATCCTCGCCGCCGATGTACACACTTCCGCTTGTCGGTGTAAGAATCCCCGACATCATCTTGATCGTAGTACTCTTGCCCGCGCCGTTAGGTCCGATGAAACCGACAATCTCGCCTTCTCCCAGCTCAAAAGAAAGATTGTCAACCGCATGAATTGTTTTATACTCAGTCTTTATAAGCCCTTTTAAAGCACCGGAAAGTCCCGGTTCTTTTTTCTTCAATAAATAATCCTTGCTCAAGTTTTCAACTTTTATCATGATCAGTTACCTGCACTTTCGTATTTTTTTAGTCCCCTTGTGAAAAAAGCTCCTGAAATCAGCATCATCACAAGCCCAATAAGTAATGTAACAAAAGGAACGATCAGGCCGTCGCAAATTCCGCTTGAAATCCCAAGCAGCGACGACACCGGATAAAAGGACACCCATCCGATCGGGATAAGATATGTCAGGATAAACTGCATGCTTTCCGGATACATCGATATCGGATACATGGTCGTCTTATCCATGATTTCCTGTGTGTACTGCCCAAAATCAACCACACTTCTTGTATAAAAAGATGTGCTTCCGAGAAAGATGTACAATCCGCCTCTGATCAGCGTTGCGCCTATCAGCATGACGATAACCTGTATGCAAAAGAGTAACGTGATCTTAATCTCACATTTCGCACAACCATAGATAAATACAAGGATTCCCGGAATCAGGTCCGTAACTCCAAACACATTTATATTGGTAAAAAAGAACTGATACAATACCCCAAGCGGTCTTGTAAGATATCTGTCAAAATCGCCGTAAATCACGTAATAGCCCATGAACCAGCCTTGTACAAAAAAGATCATCGAAAGTGCATGGGATATAACGGAGATTCCGTATAAGAACGCAAGCTGACCGTAGTTCCAGCCGTTTATCTCGCCAAAAGATTCAACTACAAATTTGATGATCGCAAATCCCATTATGAACTGAAGAGGATTCGATATCAGCCATCCCGCTATGTTAGAGGGATATTCAATTATCGTCATCATTGCCATCTTGATAACATGCCAAGTAACGTCGATATAGTGCCCCAGTTCGTCAAAAGCTTTTTTCATACTGCCTCCTCCATGTTGTCTTATAAAATAAAGCATTTCCCACGTACAAATGCCGATGCGAACGTGATCTTCCTCATTTAACCGCCTTGTACCATGACTTTTCGCGTCACTTTTTTCCGGATGAAAAAGAAAAAAGCCGCAAGCGCTACAAGCCACAAAAACTGAATCTGCATGCCTGCGATATACTCTGCTCTTTCACCTTTTCCAATGTAGATACTAAGCGGAAGCTGGTAGATATACACAAAGGGAAGCGAAGAAACCACCTTTGATACTCCCGCAGGAAAGAACCATATCGGTATAATGCTTCCCGACAGCAACCTTACGAGATGTTTTTTCACCTGAATAAGCGAATCGATGCTACCCGTTTTAAATGCTATCATCCCAAACAAAGCAGCGATGAGCCAGTTGATCATAAACGATTCCAAAACCGCGATCACAAAAAGCGGAAGTGCGCTTACATCCGCCATCACAGGAACTTTTATTAAAAGTGTCCCGATGATAAGGATCGGTAGCATGTTCTGAAACACAAGTGCAAAGACGCCTCCCAGATCTTCCGCAAAGTACATTCCGAAAAGATCTACGGGTCTCATCATATCCGTTGCAACCGTTCCTTTCATCACGCTCATCTCAATTCTTTTTTCCACATTTGTTATCAGCAAGACCGACAACATCGACGATACGATTATATATGTCAGCATGCTGTCGGCATCGACTCCGCCGACACTTCCGCGATCTTTATACAACGCTTTCCAGAAATATGCCGATGTGATCATAATAATCGTCTGCATGATAATATTTCCATATACACTAAACTCATAGGTCATACTCTTTATTATCTGTGTCTTTAATATGTATAGGTATTTTCTCACGTTTATCTCCCCGTTGTTTTTCTTATTTTTCTCCATTCAGCAACAAGCCTCTCCTGATTCCATGCTGCATTTGCAGGACTGGTCGACGGAAGGCAGATTGCCTCTCTTCCAACAAGTTTCTCCGTATATTTCTTGTAATACTTTTGCGCCGTCTTTCCGTTGACGTAAATATCTCTTATGTCCGCTACTTTCAATATCTCATTAAGGTCATTCACCGTCACATTCCTAATGCTCGAGTCTGAAGAGCCCTCAATCTCACATGAATGTATCACGTCCCATACCGCTATATGATTGCGAAGTAGAAACTCTCTTTTCTCTTCTATCGTTTCAGGCGTCCCTTCTCCAAAGACAGCCGCAACTACCTTCCAAAAACGATTCTGTTTATGGCCGTAGAAAAAGCCCTCTTCTCTTGATTTCACAGACGGAAAGCTCCCAAGTATAAGAATTTCTGTGTTCTTGTCATATACGGGAGAAATCGGATGAATTATCATAAAGTTCATTTCTCTTTTCCCTAATATTTTTTTAATCTCTGCCTCAATCGAAAAGGCATTCCGCGAGCTGCGCATCGGTCGCATCCTTATCGGAGCGTTTTTTTATTTGATAGGAATTCCTATCAAATAAAAAAAGAGCCTAACTGCGTACGCAAAATAGACTCATACAATCAGACCCACTATTACAAACAGGCTTGTAGCGTGATGCAACACACTTGAAATGCATGATAATCCGGATTAAGCGCACACAAAAAAAACTGCAATAGCCGCTTCAAAAAACTGTGTTCACCAAAACCAAATTATCTTATTTCCATTTCATCACCTATACGCAAAGCGTTCTTTCTTTATTTCTTATTTTTCATAATAATACTACAAATATGATTATTTTGTATAACCATTTTTCAAATTATTTGACACTTCTTATGATCGCTACTTCATCACTGATCCGCAACATCCTGAACTCCTATATTGCCATCCCTCACCCCCTGCAAAAACGCCCTCTCCAGGGATATTCTTTCCAAAAAAAGTACCGTCATAAATTGTATTTGCTCCACACGAAGAACTCCTTGATCGCAGTATAACAAGCTATCTTCCTTCATCAATTATAGTGGCTTATATTTCCGCAGACTCTCTTGAAATAGGCAGCTCTCCTACGTTACTCAGATTCAATTACATTGTTTATACCCGTAAAGTCATTCTCACATTTGCTCATTTCTACGTGTATGAGTCGATTTCAGGGATTCTATGCCCGTATAATCGGTCCGAAATTCGCTTACTTCTACGTGTATATATCAATTTTCAGATTCTATGTCCGTAAATCCTATCACGCATCTGCTCTTTTCTACGTGTAGCAAATCATTTTCCGGATTCTATACCCGTAGAGCCATTCCCACTTTCACTTATTTCTATGTATACAAATCGATCATCAGATTCCATGCCAGCAGAATCATTATTCCCTCATTTTGAGTCATGTATTTCAGCTTAATTCCTCAATTCCTTGCCTCAATTCCTTGACGCAGCGTAACAAATGCCAATTTTGACAGGTAATAAAGCGACATATTGGGTGTATTCAACTCTAGTGTGGTGTCTCCGTTGATATTCAAGGCAAAAAAATAAAGACTTTTCGTTTTTCGCTCCATAAATAGCCACAAACAGATGAAACAAAAACATAACGAAAAGTCCTTACTTTTACTCTTAAATATAACAAAACCTTCTAAATAACATGAGATACAGCCTTATGCACCTGTACTCTCTGTGAACCTCTCTCATAAAATATTCAATACACTCTTTCTCTGTAAAGTTCTCTCATAAAATGTACAATGCACATTTTCTCTATGTCCTTACCCTTAAGCTTCTATTGCCCTGTCAGTGTCGCCAAGGAGTTTATTCCACTGCTCATCGGTAAGGTCTGACAGCCCTTTATTTTTTCCTTTGGTCGCGAGTAAAAGAGCTGTCTCCTTGAGCATCTTTATAAGGACGGAGGCATCGAGTACTTCGCCGGTCATCTTTTTGGTGAGAGTTGTACTTGAAGAGGAGATAGTGCTTTCCCAATTGCTCTTTTTATTTATGGCCTCCTCCATCGAGGAATACTCTTTTCCACCCAGAGGATCCGTGACTCCCTTAAGTGCGTTGAAACTTCCAAAGGTACTACCGGTTCCTGTGCCATGTGCATCTGCGTACTGGCAATATGCGAACATCTCGATAATGGTGGCATTCTTTGGATCGACTTCCGAGATATTTACGTCGATGTCACGCCCGCCCATATGCACTCTCACAATCGGATTGCCGCAGCCTTCCCTTGTCACTTCGGAAGCCATCACCATATGGCTTGTATTGTTTCCCACAGGAATAGAGCCTATACCACGTAGCGGAGTTACGTGTTCTCTTGGTTTGTCGGCGTTATCACTTACTTCCGCCGGCTTACATTCATCAACGGATTCTTGCGGAATTACAGGCCTCATATCAATAAAACTTGTCTTCAATTCACTTGCTGAAATAATGCGAGTAAACTCTCTCTGAACAGAAACGTTCTGCTTTTTAGTACAAGTTGCATCATCTGATTTCTGTTCGCCACTCTCGGATAGAGCACTCAAAAAATCCGCTTCTCCGAGACTTTGATCTGCGCTACGATAAGAACTCTGTACAAATGTGCTCTGTCTAAACCAATAACTTCCGGTAGTAATCATATTTGACATATATGTTCCTTTCTGCGACTCTTCAGTCATTCACAGTCGCTCCACTCTCCTGAAAGGACCGAGTGGATAAGTGCACGGTCAACAGTTACGCATAACTTCGTCTCAGTATCACCCCCTTCTGGCAAAATAAAAAGCATCTTCTTCAGCCATTCCTTTGAACGTTGAAAAAGATGCTATCCATAGCAAAAATATTAAACTTACTGCTTTCTGTATATATCGGCAGACTATGCTATCGACTTTAGCATTCCAGATACTTTTTTTATATTAAATCCAATAACAAAGAGTTGCTTTGCAACTCTTTGCGCGCCGATGCGCGCAAGCTTTAGCTTGCATAATACTTCTGCGCATCGGTCGCATCCTTATCGGAGCGTTTTTTTATTTGATAGGAATTCCTATCAAATAAAAAAAGAGCCTAACTGCGTACGCAAAATAGACTCATACAATCAGACCCACTATTACAAATAGGCTTGTAGCGTGATGCAACACACTTGAAATGCATGATAATTCGGATTAAGCGTGCACAAAAGAACTGCCGTAAAGCAACTTTCCAAAAAACTGTGTTCACTAAAGCCAAATTATCTCATTCGCATTTCATCACCTATACGCAAAGCGTTCTTTCTTTATTTCTTATTTTTCATAATAATACTACAAATATGATTATTTTGTATAACCATTTTTCAAATTTCATCACAATTGTTTAATCATTTAATTTTTTCATCATCCAAAATGCATCGGCATAAGTCCCATCGGAATATTTCATATTGTCAGGAAAACGGCCGTATTCCTTGAATCCAAGTTTCTCATAAAGAGCTATTGCGCCCTCATTGGTTGCGATAACTTCAAGTTCCGCCTGCTCATAACCACACTTTTTTGCCACATCAAGAATTGTCTCAAGCATGATCTTTCCAATACCCGCTCCGCAATACTCCTTATAAAGCGCAATCGCAATATCACATCTGTGGCTGTATCTCCTATAATTTCCCATCCTCATAAGTGAACAGTTTCCGATATGCTTGCCTTCAATTGTTGCAACGAGCATAAGCTCTTTATCATCTTCTATCTTGGACTGCAAGAAGCTCTCTTCCTGCTCCGGTGTAAGTGTTACTTCCTCAGGCTCTCTTATAAGAAACGGTGTCTCCGCCGTTGTCACCTTCATATATTCAATCAGCGCCTCGCCATCGGATGCCTCCGCATTTCTAAGAACAACCTCACGCCCCAATTTGTCTTTCGTAATTATCGGTCCAAACTTCATTTCTAAATCTCCTCCGTGCCTTATAAAACTTTTTTCAACACATCACCCTTCTTTTACTTCAGGCTAAGCCGTAATATCCGCAAGTGTACAACGGACCACAGACATAAGATCGTCAGGTGCAAGTTCAATCTGGCATCCAACCTTCCCTGCGCTTACAAATATCTTTTCACCGTCCTTCGCGGTTTGGTGTATAAAAGTCGGAAAAGCTTTTTTCATGCCGATAGGTGAGCATCCTCCGTGGATATACCCCGTAAGCGGAAGGAGCTCTTTTTGCTTTATCATCTCTACTGACTTCTCGCCTGCTGCCTTTGCGGCTTTCTTTAGGTCAAGTTCAGCCTCAACCGGTACTACGAAGACATAATACTGCCCTGTCTTTCCTCTTGTCACCAGCGTCTTAAAAACTCTTGAAGTATCTTCCCCAAGTATTCCCGCAATCTCAGCGCCTGTAAGCGTCTGGTCAGGCTCATAGGAATGGCTCTCGTAGGCAATCTTCTTGCCATCCAGAACTCTCATTACATTTGTTTTTTCATTGTTCTTCATTATCTTTTCCTCAGTCTAAACTTGTTGTCATCTTCTCACTTATTTTTGCACGCGCTGAATTTTTATGTTATGACCTATCCGAGCAAAAGACCACCATCAAACTACAGCATGCACGCTGCTTGCTCTAAACACCGCAACCTCTTATCTGATAAAGTTTGTAAACACTTTATCTTCCGCTACAGGCTGCTCAACGCCTGCATTCTTGCCGGCTTCGATACTCTTAAGTACCCATGCCATGTTCTTTCCGAGAGTGCGCATGATCTGAAGACCTTCTGAATCGCGGAGAACATCTTCGGGCTTGCCGCCGTGTACCATGTTCCAGTATCTTGAAGCAACAAGAGGCATCTGCGCATAAAGAGGATATTTGTTGAGAACATCGAGTGTTGCGGTAGTTCCCGCTCTTCTTGCAGATGCAATCGTTGCGGCCGGCTTGAATCTGAGATAATCTTCCGCTGACCAGAACAATCTGTCGAGGAACATAAGAATCTCGCCTGTAGGACTTGCATAATAAACAGGTGAACCGATGACGATTCCGTCAACGCCCTTGATTATCTCTGTTGCTTCCTGAACAGCAAGATCTACTTCTCCCTTAAAAACTTTATATCCTGCATTATAGATTTCTGTCTCAATGTCTCTTTTATTGAGCTCTTTTTCAATCTCCGATAATGCCGTAAATGTGCATCCTTTGCTTCTTCTGCTGCCGTTTATAAGTAATACTTTCATTATGTGATCCTCCTCTTCCTATGAAATAAGTGACTAAATACATGGGAAATTCGCATTTTAGTCACACATCAAACTTACGATTACAGACAAAAAAGTAATATATGCTTCAGTTATCTGTGAAATTTCGCCTTTTTGCTTGTAAATCGCCATTATCTCACAGATAAATTTTGCCACCCATGAAACATTATCTGTGTTTCAACACATATCATGCCATAAAATCACAGATAAACCATTTCTTTTCACAAATCTTATCTGTGTCCCTGCCAAACTACTACCCTATGGATTGGACACATGGCTTTTAATTTTGGTTAGCACGTAGATAAGTGACCGTAGTTTCAAAGTATGGTAGGAATTTCCTACCATATAATAATGAGCGGCACCGCATTTGTTCGATACCGCTCACCCATAATTCTATATCATATTCACATTAATGTCATTCGGAAATCTTGAATACATCTATATCCTTCTTAACTCCGGCAGCAATATCCGAAATCTGCGTAGCGATAGTCGATACTTCTTCCATCATATTGCTTACAACAGATGTCGATGCGCTTGTTTCCTGCGTCGTTGCCGCATTTGTCTCAGCAATGGTTGAAAGAGATTCTACTACATTTACAACGCTGCTGCGGACATCATCAAGCCTCTGTACCGTCGAAGAAATCTCATCGATACTGTCAAGGTTATTGGCAATCTCGCCCTCAACGGAACCAAAGATTTCTTTCGTCTGCTGAACATACTCGTTCTGCATATCTATTATCTTCTTAACTTCATCCATAGCTTCTATCGATCTCTTTGAATTATCGATCAGCTGCTGGATAATGTCATTAATCTCCTTGGTCGTATCGGCAGTCTGTGAAGCAAGGGATCCAATCTCGCCTGCAACAACCGCAAATCCTCTTCCGGCATCTCCTGCTCTTGCAGCCTCTATAGAAGCATTAAGGGACAAAAGATTGGTCTGGGTAGCGATAGATGCAATAAGTTCGGAAGCTTTCGAGATCTGGTCTGCTGAATGACTTGTCTGTGCAGTCTGCTCATACATCGCATCAACCGCAGTCTTTGTCTTTTCATTGACTTCACCAAGCTCTTTGAGAATCTCTCCCGCTTTCTTGGAAGAATCCTGCATGGACTGCGAAGCTTCTTTAAGCTGCATTGTCTTTTCTTTGGTCTCTTCAACCATAACTCCGATTTCTTTTACAGAATCGGTTGCATTCTTTGTTTCATCAGACTGCTCTGTCGCACTCTGGGCAATATCGTGAACCGCGATATCCACCTGTCCGATGGATTCAAGCGTTGATTCAGAATTCTCACGAAGCTTTCCCGAACCGTTCTGAAGATCTCCGGAATGCCGGCGAAGCGATTTGATCGTCCTTTCAACCGCGCTCGAAAGTTTCTTGGTGGCATCCGCGATAAGTCCTACTTCGTCATTTCTTCCTTTGTATTTTTCAAGTGCCTGAGTCTTGGTAATATCAAGTGTTCCGAGATCTGTGATTACCTCCGTTACACCCTCAATATCCTTTGATATAGCCTTTGAGATCAGAACAACTCCTACAAGCGAAACGCAGAATACAAGTATTACAAGGAAAAGAATGAAATTACTGAGGGAATTGATATCCTTCAAAAAATCTTTTTCCGAATCAGTAACAATGAATGTAGCAGCCACGCTCGGAATATTGCGATATGACAGTATAGAGCGTCCCAATGTCTTATCACGATATGTAAAAAAGCTTGTCGGAACATCCGCCATCTGCTGAAGAGCTTGAACCTGAGCTTCATCTTCAACAGGTGCTCCAAGCATCGCGGGATCGGGTGCAAAAATATATGTTGCCGCAGTAATATCACTGCTTCCGATAAGATACATCTGAGCTGCATCCAGTCCCTGTGTACTCATTCCTGTAATTGTGCTCTGAAGCTCATCTACATATGTTGCACCTCCGACGAAGCCTATAGGCTTACCCGATGCATCATGTACATTTGCAAATACTATCGCAACATTACTGTTACTTGCCGGAGAAAGAACGATTCCGGCACACATTGCACCTCCTGCGCTTTCGATATTTGCCGTAAATCCCGCCATTTCAGCATTTGCGACCTGACCTATAAATGACGGATCGGTATGCGCATAAACAAGCGTTGCATCATCAGCAAGATACATACTCTCAATATCCGATCTTGTGGATGTATAGCTCAAAAGAGTTTCCTGAACATTGTTCGCTGCAGTTTTATCACTTGTATTTTGCATATAAGATACTACAGCAGGAAGTTTTGCAAAATTCACAACATAATTTTGCAGATCTGAAAAATATTTCTCGATAACAACCGAGCGGCTTTCGGTAATCTCCGATAACCTTATCTCAGTCTGTTTTCTCATAATAGATCTGGTTCGTGAATTAATTATGCCATATATACTTCCAAGTCCAATCATGATCACAAGACCTATTACAAGGCTCATTTTGATATAGATCTTCAAGTCGTTGATCTTTTTCATCTACGGGCCTCCTTATTACAAAGAAAGAGCATGTATCATGTTGTAACTGAATATACAATAATCATAACATTTTTGAACGTAAAAACATCCCATCTTTTATCGTAAAGTCATTAACTTTTTCTAAATTTTTACTGCCTTAGCAGCTTATCATATTTTTGAAATTATTCATTTTTATGTTAACCTCCCTGATAATTTCAATATGATGCACTGATATCCAATGCGCCTGTGAAAAGAATCATAAGAACTGTTATCGTCACCATCGAAACAATTGTTGTAACCGTGATGGCTCCTGAGAGTATCCGCGTATCCTCCCCAATCTTTTCAGACTGAATAAGAGGAAGATTTCCGACAGGCATTGTTGCCATCAGACAAAATCCAAGTACTGCCACATCGTCACATCCGATTGCTCTCAATATGTAGAACATAGCCACAGGGAGAAGTACCATCCTGATAGCAATATATCCCCAGATTCTGAGATCCTTGAACCCGCTTTTGACTCCGGATCTTGCTATGGAAACACCAAGAAGCGTCATAGACAAAAAGACCGTCGCATTGCCGATATAACTTACGCTGTTTGTCACGATCGGCGGCGGTGTAATCTTAAACCAGCACACAACAAGGCTAAGGAGCGCCATTATAGTTCCCGGGCTCATAGCTTTTTTCAAGCTCATCTTCTCTTTTCCATTGCTGAGGACAGAGATTCCATGGGTGTAAAAGAGAAGGCTGTACATGATATTGCATACGATAACGTAGATGATGGCTTTGTCCGGAAGTATTGCCTTAGCAACGGGAATTCCGATGAACCCTACATTTGTATAAACAACCATGAGATTGTAAAATCTTCTTTTTTCCCTAACAACTCCGAGTATCGCGGGAAAAAGAGCTCCGAATATCATAAGAAATGCATAAAATATAACGCCGAGGATCACCGCTTCCAAAAGAACCTGATGACTTATATCGACATTTCCCGTAAGAATCGACGCCAGTATTAGCGCGGGATTGCATATATCCATGACAATCACCGACAGCTGCTTTGAAACCGTATTGTCTACGACACCTTTCTTATAAAGATAAATTCCGACAGAAACAAGAATGACTATCATCCCCATTTGCTGCATTACTATAAAAGCACTCATTTTACTTAACTTCCCTTTTTTCCTATCATATTCATATATTTTTGCAAAGCTACCAATCACTTACCGGGTAACCTCAAATTTCCAACCGCATCATTTTAACTCAAACTTTGATGAGCCACAAGCACATTACCTTATACCCAATACTGACAATTTTGCTGTCACTGTATCTTTTGGTCACTAAATGATAAAATTGAATTGCATATTTTCTTTTTGGCCGCTCTTTGCGAACAGATGCCCGCATGCTTTTTCTTGCATGATTTTTCTGCGCATCGGCTGAAGATGCAATATAACGGAGGTTTACGTATGGAATTTTTCAAAAAAAATAAAAACTACCTATACATAGCTGTTATCCTGGTTGCCGTGATCGCTATGCTGGTTCTTTTGACCGATTACAAGAAAAACGCTAACTCCGAGCCAAGTCTCGCTGATATAGCCGCAACGGAAAGCACTGTAAAAAAGAGCCCCGCCAAGGTCATCGTAACGGTGAATACCGAGACGATCCGCGAAGGAATTGCGAACATGGGAACTCTCATAACGCAGGAATATTACTTCACTCAGGTTGAAAAATATACCAAAGAAAAAACAATAATGAAGTTCATCACTTCTTCGTCCGAGTTTTTATACAGTTATGACGGTGCTGTCACAGCAGGAGTCGACTTCGAGAAGATAGCAATCAGCAAGGATGACAACGCAAAGACTATCACGATCGACATTCCCGACTCTGAGATTTTTTCCGTAAACATCGACAAAGATACCTTTAAGATCTATTCGGAAAAAGACTCTTTGTGGAACCCTTTAAAGCTTGAGGATTACAACACTTCGCTCGCCAAATTCGAAGCTGCCGCAAAAGAAAAAGCGCTGGCAAACGGGATTCTCGAAAAGTCCGATGCACAGGCAAAGACCATCATAGAAAACTTTGTAAACAGCTTACCCGAGGCATCAAAGTACCAGATTGAAATAAAATAAAGGGGATGAAACGGATGAATTTAAAAAAGATAACAACAATAGTAATACTGCTTCTCATCGCAGTTATATCGCTTACAAAGATTGCTCCTACAGCGGCTAATCCCGCAAATCACAAGCATTCAATCGAGCAGACCGACGCAAAGATTGCGACAGTCATGAAGCTCTCAGGAGGAGCCGCTGCGGCATCCGCAACTTTGTCACTCCTTCCGGGCGATCTGTGTACACCCATTTCAGAGCAGCTCGCAGATCTCGCTTCATATTTTCTCTTGATACTTAGTGCTCTGTACCTTGAGAAGTTCATGATAACGCTGACCGGTTATGTTTCATTTTCCGTGCTTATTCCGGCTGCGTGCCTGCTTTTAAGCGGAGCTATATTACTTAAGAAAAAGAGCTTGTCGGACATGGCCGCAAGAATCGGAATCGTTGGAATCGTCATATTCCTTCTTGTTCCTTCAAGCATCTGGCTTTCCGACAAAGTTTATCAGACTCAGTCAGCAAAGGTTGAGTCCACGATTGAAGAATACAGCGACCTCAATCTTGAAGGCGAATCCGATTCAGGGCTCCTTAGCGAACTCAGTACGATAACCACCGACACGATCGACAAGGTTTCAAATTTCTTAAAGAACATGCTTGAATCACTCGCAGTAATGATCGTTACGGCATGCGTGATTCCTTTGCTTGTATTCGTGCTTCTTGTGTGGATCGTTAAGACTGTATTTTCGTCAAGCGCACTCAATATTGACAAACTTGTCATAAAAAATGACACAGACTCACAAGCCACCGCTGAATAAACCTGCTGAATAAACAGGCCTTCCGTTAATCCGGAAGGTCTATTTTTTTGCCGTCTCTATGCATCGAGAATTTATCCATAGGATATTTCTTGAGATTATCTAATACTTTTCTGTCATCAGCTTTTGAAAGAAGCGATTCTCTTGCCTTTGTAATCTCGACTTCCGTCTTGTGTTTTGACGGGCCACCTACACAGCCTCCGGGACATACCATTCCTTCGATGAAGTCCTCGGGAAGTCGTCCTGCTTTAAGAAGTAAGAGAGCTTTTTTACACTCATTGCCACCGGCAACGCGGTGAAGCTTGATATTACTTACGTCTTCGCCTCTCTCTTTCATGCACTCGATAACCGCATTGGCAACGCCTCCGCTTGTCGCAAAACGTTTGCCCCAGATGGAAGATTCCTGATATTCATCTGTTACAGGCTCGAAATCTATATCTTTTGACCTCATAAGAGCGCGCAGCTCTCCGTAGGTTACTACATAATCTGCATTATCCGGAACGCTCTCATCAATTGCCTCAGACTTCTTGGCAATGCAAGGTCCGACAAATACTGTGACGCATCCCGGACGTGTTGCCTTGAGATACCTTGAAATCGCACACATAGGCGAAACGGTTGATGACATGTTGTTTTCAAACTGCTCGGGGAAGTGTTTTTTCAGCATGTTGATAAACGCAGGACAGCATGAAGTCGTCATTTTTTTGCCCTCTGCATAGGCTTCGGCCCACTCTTTTGACTCATAAGCGGCTGTCATATCGCCTCCGAGGCCAACCTCAACCATATCTGCAAAGCCAAGTTTTATCAGCGCATTTTTAACGGCAGCCATAGAGATGTCTTCGCCAAACTGCCCTTCGGTAGCGGGTGCACACATTGCTATGACTTCTTTTCCCGACTTAATTGCTTCTATTATCTGAACAAGGAATGTCTTGGAGCCGATTGCTCCGAACGGACAGCTGTGGATACAATGACCGCACTGAATGCACTTGCTCTCATCAATCTTACAATATCCATTCTCATCATAAGTGATAGCGCCGACAGGACAAGCCTTGTAGCAAGGGCGCTCGAGATGAACGATAGCACCGTACGGGCAGGCACCTGCGCACATTCCGCACTCTTTACACTTTGCGGAATCAATGTGCATCCTGACATCTCCGGGATGTATCGCATCAAATTTACATGAGTTAAGACAGGCTTTTCCCATACAAAAACGGCAATTATCAGTTACGGAAAAAGCATGAATCGGACACTCGTCACATGCCGGGTCAATTACCTGCACGATATTTTTTGATCCCTCATTGTATGTTGTGCTAAGACCGCAAGCAAGACGTATTCTCTGGCGCACGATCTCACGCTCTTTGTACACGCAGCACCTGTATACAGGCTTTGGCCCCGGTGCAAGCTTATAAACAAGCTGCTCTTTGTGCTCCTCGTCGAGTTCATCGTTCCACGCAAGTCTGCAGACTTCTTCCATGATCTTGTGTTTAAATCCTACCAGTCCCTTATCGTTCGTAATCATAATAATCCGTCTCCTACCCTGTTTAAGATACTACTGCTATTAGTTACCAAACTGATAATCCCGTGTTTTTGCCGTAACACGGGCTGCGGTTTCTGCTAATACTATTCTACTCATTTTTTTGTCTATTTGCACGTCTTCCGACAAAATCAGTTTTTCTTTGTTGCAATGAAATATGTGATATATCTGATTATCATCATGAAAGCAAATGTACAGGATAGATAGCGGTTGAGCTCATCTTGTTTAAGTATGAATGCGATGATTGATCCGACTGCTGCAATGATGATTGCGGCGTATCCGGTATAAGACCAGCTGAGCATGCTGCCTACATGCATAGAATCTAGCTCACACTAATTATTTAAAGATCTTTTTTTAGTGTGGTATATTAGATATTGGTTACTTTTACAAATTTACAACGATTACAAATGGGGATTAGAAATTATGGGTAAGAAAATAGCATTAACTTTTGATGACGGCCCGAGCACCGTCACAACGCCACAGGTTCTTGAAAAGCTCAAGAAGTATAATGTTGTCGCATCCTTTTTCCTGATTGCGGACAACATAACCGATGAATCGGAAAAGATTGTCAGAGAGTGCATCGCGCACGGTTGCGAGATCTGCAATCACTCAAAGACGCATTCTCACATGCAGACATTTACGGCAGACGAAGTACGCTCAGAGCTTGAATATACCGACAAGGAAATTGAGAGAATTGCCGGATATAAGCCGCGTTTTTTCAGACCTCCGTTCATAGATGTGAGCCAAACCATGTACGACTGCATAGATCTTCCGTTTATATGCGGAATTCACGGCGAAGACTGGGAAGACAGCATTCTTGCCAAAGAGCGTGCTGAAAAGATATTGTCTCAGGCCTGTGACGGCTCGATCATCCTTATGCATGATTACACAGGAAACGTTGAAACCGTCAAAGCCCTCGACATTGTTATCCCGGAGCTTCTTGCGCAGGGTTATGAATTTGTAAATATAAGCGACCTCTTCACAGACGGAGGCGTTGAGCCCACCGTGCACAGCGGTATCGTCTATTCAAACATACACGACACCGAGCCAAGAGAACCGATTTGCTGAAATTGAATCTGTAATGCATTGAAGCATTTCACTTACAGCATAAACAGCGCGCCAAATATCGGCGACAGGATTATCATGACCACAGAGAACATGAAGGAGTTCACGGACATGAGTGTTGCGCGCTGTTCGGAGGGAATCATATTGTTGAGCATGACGTCGGTTCGCACTTCAATATAATTGTCTCCGAAAGCGCCGACAAATCCACCGATAACGGCTAAAATAATGTTTCCGGAAAATGCCATTGCGAATGCAAAACAAACACACAACAAGCTTATAACTCCAATATATCTGTATCGCGAAGGCTTTATGTACTCGACAGTCTTCGCTCCCACAGCTGCGCCAAGGCCCATGGCAAAAAGTGCCGGACCAAGAAACACATTTGAAATTCCCATCTCGGGAAGTCTTGCCTGCAGGAAGAAAAGAACAAGTATCGAAACCGCTCCTATAGCCGCATTAAAGATAATAATAAGTCTGACTCTCGAATTATTCTTAAGAAAAAGAAAGCTCTCTCTTGCAACTTCCGCAAAGCGTTTCTTAACGCTCTTCTCTTCACTAAGTTCAGTTCGAACCTCCCGCAGAGACGCCGCAATTCCGATCGCGATCAATCCCACAATAACATCCACCGCGTACGCTTTTCTATATCCAAGCGCCAGCGCCGCTCCCGCAAGAATCTTTGCAAGCGAGCTTGTGACCTGATATATGACAAGATCGTTAGATGCAAACTTATCGTACTCGCCCTCAATCCCCGCCTCTTTCAGCGAGTCATAAGCAAGTGCTTCTCTGGTTCCCGACGCAAGATTATAACTGAGCGCACTCACAACCATCGCAACAGCAATAAATAAAAATGAATTTGAAAAGATCATCATGAGAGCCGCAAGTACAGACACTACACTGCTCGCGATCATCGTCTTCTTCCTTCCGAACACATCTGCCACAGCCCCCGACGGAACTTCGAAGATCATACTTGCAACATGAAATATACTCTCGAACAAGCCGATTTCCGCAGTCGTAAATCCTCTCGCCGCAAGAAGCGCAACCCACGACGCTCCGGCAATCATGAGACTTCCCACACTGTCTAATAAATACAATTTCCCTATCTGTCTTTTTGCTGTCTTTATACTAAATTTATTCATAAAAAAATCTCCTCATCTTTTTTGGTAAGTAAAAAGAATACGGAGATAACACGTTCTCATTTTGCAGTTAAAGCCTTTCAAACTTTGCAAATTCACCTAAAAAAGAGCGCACTATCCCCGTAAACAGCAAAAATGCATCCATTCATCAATTGAATATTAACTGTTTTCCAGGACATTCGTTCGCTCCTTCCAAATTTTTTCATTTATAATCCACTTGGATAGATCATAATCTTGCAATAATCTTCCGTCTTATTGCGCATAATGTCAAGCCCTTTATCAAGCTCTTCCAACGAAAGTCTGTGCGTAATAAGCTTAGAAGGCTTGATTCCGCCCGCTTCCAATCTGCTAAGCACATAATGCCAATCGTCAATCTGTGCTACATCCACACCACATTCAGCCGCATCTTTTCTATATGAAGAATTCCATATTCCCATAAGACGCATCTGCTTTCTCAAGATTTCCCAATAAGTATTTCTGGAAAAAGACATATCACCCCTTGGGTTACCGACCAGAACCTGTCTGGATTTCGGCGCTCCCGCTTCAAGTCCGTATCTGATACTTTCGTTACTTCCGACGCACTCAAAATAAACAGAAACTCCGCTTGTCTTCTCTTTAAGCCATGCGACAGGGTCTGAAGTTCTGACATCGCAGTAATGCTCCGAAGCGATTCCAAGATCAAGCGCCTTCTCCCTGTGACTGTCCTTGTTTCCGATAACATAGAGATTCGAAAATCCCATATCCATCAAAAGCATAACAACCATGAGCCCTATTGTTCCCATTCCGCAAACCGCGATCTTAACTTCGCAATCTGAAGGATCAATTCCGGCGCAGCCCGTTCTCACCGCATTGGCAGCAACGGCGAGCGGTTCTATCATAGCTCCCTCTTCAAAAGAGATGTTATCCACAAGCTCTATAAGGTTATCCACAGGAACGCACACATATTCCGCAAAGGCACCGTCGCGTCTTGAGCCGGTATAGTCATAGTTAAGGCACAGATCCGTCTCTCCCTTCACGCACATCTCGCATTTCCTGCATGGAATCTTAGGCGAAACGGCAGTCCGCATTCCTTTAAGCTCAGGAGAAACATTCGCACCTGTCTTTACGACAACTCCCGAAAACTCATGCCCCGGAATAAGCGGCATCTTGTGCGCCCCGGTCTCATAGACACGCGGCACGTCCGATCCACATATTCCAACAGCCATGACTTTAACAAGAACTTCGTTATCGCCGGGAGAAGATATCTCCACCTCCTCATACCTTATATCTCCTATGTCATGCAGTACCCATGCCTTCGACATTACTGCTTTTCCTCCTTAAGCTGCTTAAACCTGTCAAGATCTGACGCTGTTGTCACTTTGAAATTTGCTTCGTTTCCGTTAATCATCGCAATATCCATTCCCGCAATGATCGCCGGTTCCGTCGCACCATTTATGGAAAAGATCTTATCGGGCAAAAGAATCACATTTGCCTCATAATATTTTTTATATTTAAAAAGCTCAGGCGCCTGGCCTGCATATACTTTCTGCCTGTCAAGAAGCTTTGAGACCGTCTTACCGTTCTCACTAAGATAGACAGTATCCTTCATGGAAATAACAGGCATAACACCGTCATGACCTGAAATTGCTCCATAGCAGTCATTTAAAAGTTTCACATCAAGAAAAGGTCTTGCTGCATCATGAACAAGCACCGTATCCTTGTCGGAAACATCCTCAATATTCTCCTTCTTTGAGATATCGCGAAGAATTGCAGTCATTCCGCTTAATATCGACGCCTGCCTGTTTACCCCCGGCATGGCAAAGCCTTTTATCTTCTTCACATTAAGACCGGCCTTCTCGGCATCTGCCACAATCTCTTTTGTCCAATCATCGCCTGCAACCACATATACGCCATCGATGTGCTTGCACTCAAGAAGCGGCTTTATAGCATAAGTTGCCATCATATATCCGCCCGCACGCACATACTGCTTTGGTACATCTGATTCAGTCCTGGTACCGGTCCCCCCGGCCAAAAAAATCGCATAATTCATAATTTAAACCGCTTCCCTTTTACATATAATGTTAGTGGCCATAGCAAATAAGCCACGACCACGAAAAATGATTATTTAGAACAGCTTTCTTCCGCCCCAAATGCAGATGCAAGCACCTACAACTGATATCAAAAGTCTTCCGATGAGACCGTTCGCATTTAAATCAAGAAGTCCGAATACGAATCCTCCGACAAATCCACCGACAACTCCAAGAATTATGTTCTTAAGAGTTCCCGAAGATTCATTCATGATCTTGCTCGCAATAAAACCTGCAACAGCTCCCAATATAAGACTACCGATCAATCCCATTTTTTCCTCCATTCAAAAAACAAAACGTTAACTATCATTTTATATGATACCGCATTTTTAGAAATTTCGGTACTTGATATTTTTTACGTAAAATGTAGAATATCCATATCAGAAAAAGGAGATTTCTATTATGCAGAATTATTCATACCAGACCCGCGGTGTCTGTGCAAAAAAGGTCGATTTTGATATCGAAGACGGCAAACTTCACAATGTGAAATTCACAGGCGGATGTCCCGGCAACACCGCTGCCGTTGGCAAACTTCTTGAAGGAATGAATGCAGAAAAAGCTGTTGCCATCTTAAAAGGAAACGATTGCAACGGAAAAGGCACTTCATGCGCCGACCAGCTCGCAATCGCTGTAGAACAGGCACTTGCAAACTAAATTATAATTTCCTATTGAAAAAATAGCTGTTTCCAAGCGACTAAGTCTTGAAAACAGCTATTTTAAATTTTCATCAGAACTTCAGTGTTACGGGAGCCTCTGTAAATGATGTAATTGTTGCTGTCGCATTTTTGAAATACAACATCTGCATATTGTCATCATCTGCGCTGTACATTCCGTTAAGCTGAGGCATCTTCTCAAGCATTGCAACCTTAACATCGTGAGAATCATCATTGATAAGCTCTCCGGCTACACGGATCCATCTGCCATCCTTAAATGCACAGATCTCAGCCTTAGGATTTGCTGCAAGCTGCTTAGAAACGTCTTTAACTTTACCTGTCTGAATATAGAGCTTGTCACCTGACAATAGAACTGTGCCAAAAGGTCTTACTCTCGGCTGATCTCCGTCTACAGTAGCGAGATAATAAGTCCCTGCATCATTTAAAAAATCATATACTTTCTGAATATCTGACATTTATCTACCCTCCAAATGTACATCATTTTATTTCACAAAGTTCATGTTAGTATAAAAAAAAAGATGTGTAAATATACAAACTTGATTAAATTATGTAAGAATTTCCTTATAAATTGCTATACGCAGAAAACTCCTCTCACTGTTTTTCACAGTAGAGAGGAGCTTCCGGTTTCGTATCAGCTTTTTACTTTCTATTTCAATTCAATTATCTTTATTAAACTTCTTAAATTATTTTACAAACTCATATGTTATTGTTCTGGGTGCTGTGCCCTGTCCAATAATACCGAATGAGATGAAGTTACCGTTCTCGATGTATGCATTCCAGAAGAAAGGAGTAATTACATAATAATCGCCTTCTTCCTTGACTTCCATGCACCAGCTCTGGTTGATCTTGATTCCATCCTTCTTGATTCTGAGCTTCCAGCCGTTTACTGTCTCACCTGAGTTATTGCTTACTCTGAAATCTACGAGATATCCTGAGCCCCAGTCATTTACAGTGTGAGAAAGTGTAAGGTTTGACTTAGCGGGTGTAGGTGTCTCTGTGCTTCCACCGTTTCCGTTATCGGGTGTAGGTGTAGGTGTTGGTGTTGGAGTGGGTGTTGGTGTAGGTGTGGGTATTGGTGTAGGTGTGGGAGTGGGAGTCGGTGTAGGTGTAGGTGTGCTTCCGTTACCCTGATCATCTACGCTTGCCTTCCAGCTTGCAATACTTACATCACCAACTTTACCAACAAATGCAAGTGTATGTCTTCCTGTAATATTATCAAACTTCAATGTATAAGTTGCATATTTACCGTTTGTATTGGCAATCTTGATATTTCCAAGTGCCTTTCCGTCAACGCCACCGTCTCTGATCTCGACAACAGCGGGCTTATCTGCCTTTGCACTGATAGTGATTGATGTTGCGCCCTTCTTGAAATCTACATCAGTTACTGTGAAGTAATCATCTGCTCCAAGGCTTGAAACAACTTTCTTTCCATCGTAATCTACATACTCAATGCCCTTTGTCTCACCATAGTTAACGCCTGTTGAGATCTCGTTGTAAGGGAAAAGAGTTGATCCTGAACCACTCTTTGTATCCTCTGTCTTCTCAGGTGTAGGAGTAGGTGTTGGAGTAGGAGTAGGTGTTACATCATCCTTCTTCTCAGGTGCGCTCATTGCCTTCCAGCTTGCAATGCTTGTATTTCCAAGCTTTCCTACGAATGCGATTGTATGCTTTCCTGTAAGTCCATCAACCTGTACGCCGAATGTCTCATATTTTCCGTCTGTAGAATTGATCTTAAATGTTCCGAGCACTTTTCCGTCTGCGCCGCCTTCTCTAAGCTCTACCATAGCAGGCTTGTCAGACTTTGCATTTATGAACATTGTAGCAACGCCCTTCTTGAAATCTACATCCTTTATTGTGAAGTAGTCACCGGAACCAAGGCTTGAAACTACCTTCTTTCCGTTGTAATCTACATATTCAATGCCCTTTGCCTCACCGTAATTTACATCTGTTGAGATTTCATTGTAAGGGAAAAGAGTTGCTCCTGTTCCTGTCTTTCCTGTTGTATCTTCAACCTTCTCAGGCTCTTTGTTATTGTCTCCCTGTGTATCCTTATCAGGAGTCTTTGTCTTATCATCTGTCTTAGCGCCGGGTGCATGTAATGCCTTCCAGCTCTCAATGCTTACGTTACCTGCCTTACCTACGAATACAACGGCATGAGTTCCTGTAATATCGTTCTCCTCTGCCTTTACTGTTACTGTCTTGTACTCGCCGTCTGTAGAAGTAACTTTAACCTTACCAAGTACTGTTCCTTCAACGCCGTCAGCTCTGATTTCTAATGCTGAAGGCTCATCAGACTTAAGTGAAATATTAAATGCAGCTACACCCTTATCAAAAGTAAGGTTGTGTACTACATAGTAGTCGTCCTTCTCAAGGCTTGTAAGAACCTTTGTGTCCTTATTATCCTGCTGCTCGATTCCCTTAGAGTCCTTAGAAACCTCTTCTGTCTTGATTACATCATAAGGTGAAACAAAATCTCCTTCACCTGTCTTTCCTGTCTCAGAATCAACAGGGAACTCTGTCTTAGCTTCATCCTCTGAAGATGCCTCTACAGCTGACCATTTATCAATAGCTATAGTTCCCATCTTTCCAACAAAAGCAATGGTCTTCTTACCATCAATCTTCACCGATGAATCGATCACGAACTCTTTATATTCGCCCTTTGTTGCACCAATTTTAATATTTGCGATGACGTCACCGTCAGCACCGCCTTCTCTGATTTCAAGAAGTGAAGCTGAATCAGCCTTTGCATTTACCTTGAACTTTGATACTCCCTTAGAAAAGTTAACATCCTTTACTATAAAATAATCACCGGAATCAATACTTGATACCGCCTTGACATCCCCATCAGTAACAACCTTTGTTCCTGACTGTCCGAAATTAACTTCTGCTTCTACCCCGTTATAAGGATTAAGCGCAGGTGCCGCATTAACATCTACGCTGTTGTTAAGTACCAGTAAGCCCCCCATGGCAATACTTGATAAAACCGTCATTTGTCTTTTCATACATGTACCTCCACATTTTGTAAACTTATTCCTTACAAATATTTTTATATATTAAATATTCTTTAATATTTGTTAGGATAAGACAAATTATAGCAGTAAACGTTTAAGACGACTTGTCAAATATTGCTTTTACCTGCTCATTTATTGCTTTTTGGTGAAAATTTGTTACTTTTCTTTTAACGTCGGATTGTATCAAATAAAGTTGTTATTAATATAGTATTCAATACGAGAATGTCTGCAAAAATTGCTTCAATCTATCCGACTTCGGATTTTCAAAAAACTCTTCGGGGCTTCCTTCTTCAACAATTCTTCCATTATCAATGAACACCATTCGGTCCGCAACAGCTCTTGCAAACTGCATTTCATGCGTCACGATTATCATTGTCCGCCCTTCTTTTGCCAGTGAAAGAACAACTTCGAGGACCTCGTGTACCATCTCAGGATCGAGCGCCGCCGTTATCTCATCAAGAAGCAGTATCTCAGGATGCATGATAAGCGCCCTTACTATCGCAACTCTCTGCTTCTGTCCGCCTGACAACTGCCTGGGGAAACTGTCTTTTTTGGTCAAAAGACCTACTCTCTCAAGTAAAGTCAGCGCCTCCTTTTCAACTTCCTTCTTATCTCTCTTCTTAACCTTTACAGGTGCAAGCATAAGATTCTGAAGTACCGTAAGATGCGGGAAAAGATCGTAGCTCTGAAATACCATCCCCGCTTTTTCCCTGATATTTCCGATATTCTTGCTCGCAGCATAAACCTTCTCACCGTCCAGCAAAATCTCTCCGTCCTGTATATTTTCAAGAGCGTTAAGGCATCTCAGAAACGTACTTTTTCCGCAGCCCGAAGGGCCGACGATAACCACAACTTCGCCTCTTTTTACCGTAAGATTCATATTCTCGAAAACTGTTATGTCTTCATATCTTTTGCATACATTATTTACTTTGAGTATCTCTTCCATATCAGTTCTCCCATTTCTTCTCTAAATATCTTGAAAGCATACTGATCGGCCAGCATGCCATAAAGTATAGCAAAAATATTACAAGGAATATTCCAAACGCCGCCGTGGGCGATGCTTTCCTGTTTGCCTCGATTATCTGCTGTCCAACTTTGAGCACCTCTACGATTCCTATCATCATAACAAGGCTCGTAGTCTTTATCATTCTCGTGATCAGGTTTATCGACAGCGGTATCATGCACCTTATGATCTGCGGCACGATAACATATCTGTACGTCTGAAATCTGTTAAGTCCAAGCGATATGCTGCTTTCGTACTGGATCACAGGTATGCTCAGAAGTGCGCCTCGAACAAGGTCCGCCATCTCAGCCGTTCCCCAGAACGAGAACACGATGACGGCAGCCGTCTCTGCCTCCAGATTGATTCCCAGTGCTTTCGTGGTCCCGAAGTACACGATGAAAAGAAGCACCATCTGCGGCATTATCCTTACAATCTCAAGATACACTCTTGTGATCACCGCAATTACAGGGTTCTTGAGTGCCATCAAAATTCCAAGTATAACTCCGAGCACAATACTTATCGCAACGGATATAAAACTTATCTTCAGCGAAACTGCAAGTCCCGTCAGGAGCCTTATCATATTATTTCCTTTTAATAAAACTTCAAATCCCATATGCTCACACTCCTAACGTCCTAAATCTTGCCTTTTTCTCAATAAAGCTTCCTATCACCGAAACGGGAAGCAGCATTATTATATAGAAAATAACCAGCAGGAACAGCGCTTCCTTCGTATCGTAGTAAAGTCCTATCAGGTCTTTTGCCGTAAACATAAGGTCCATAAGGCTTATCGCAGAAAAGACACTTGTCTCTTTGAGAAGGAAAATGACATTTGCCAGTATTCCCGGAACGCTCTGCGAGATTGCCTGCGGCAGTATTACCGATAAAAAGAGCTGTTTCCTTGATAATCCAAGTGCGAGCGCGCTCTCTGTCTGTGAATTCGGCACGCTCTCAAGTCCGCTCCTAAATACTTCAGCCATGTAACTTCCGCCAAGAAGCCCAAGCCCGACAAATCCGCACGTCTCCGCAGATATCGACAGCCCTACTTTCGGAAGTCCGAAGTATATGAAAAAAAGCTGCACAAGAAGCGGTGTATTTCTGAAAAGCTCGATATACACAAGCGCTATCCCAGACAGAAACGGAATCTTAAAGTGCATGATAAATGCGACAACAAGTCCTATGGCCAACGCAAACAATATACCAAGCCATCCGATCCTTATCGTTAAGAAAAATGCTTCTATATATAGTGGAATATAGGAAATAATAACGTCTAAGTTCATGTTGTGTTTCCTTTTAAAAACAAGTATTGGGAGAGCCCGCAAGCTCTCCCTCATTTATGTTACCGGTTATGATATCTTGAATCATGTTCTTACAAAATCCGCAACCGGTGCGGATTTCTGCAATTTAATTCATGTACTTCACTGTGCAGATGAAGCCTCTGTTGAAGCTTCTGCATCTGAAGCTGCTGCGCCTGCATCCTCTGAAGAAGCTGATGAAGCGTCAGATGAAGCTTCTGCGGCATCGGCGACCTTTCCGCCCTCAACTACGAGTGTTTCCTCATAATCTTTGCCGTATGTATCGATAAGAGTTGCCTCATAATCTGCATGGAAGAAGTTCTCTTTTCCAAGTGTCTCGATCTCACCGTTGATCCAGTCAAGAAGTGTTGTGTTGCCCTTAGATACTGCAGGTGCGATAGTATCCTGGCTTCCGAGTGAAGGAATACCTACTTCATATCCCTCGTTCTCGATCGCATAAGCAATAACCTCTGTGTTGTCATTTGCCCAAGCTACGCCTGTTCCGTTTTCAAAAGAAGTCTTTGCTGTTGCATATGTATCAAACTTCTGGAGCTTGATGTCGGGATAGTTCTTTTCAAGATATGTCTCTGCTGTTGTTCCTGAGATAACGATAACCTGATCGTCAGGCTTGATCTCACTGAGGTCCTTAATTACATTTGCTTTGGGAGATACAACTCCGAGAGCTACATTCATATAAGGAAGTGCGAAGTCAACTTTTTCTGCTCTTTCTTCTGTAACCGTGAAATTTGCAAGTACGATATCAACCTTACCTGTCTCAAGGTATTCAACTCTGCTTGCCGCCTCTGTTGATACGAAGTTGATCTTTACACCGAGGTCTTCGCCAAGTTTATTTGCGAAGTAAACATCATATCCCTGATATTCACCGTTCTCATCAACATATCCGAAGGGGTTCTTATCTGAGAAAACTCCGATGTTGATCTCGCCACTCTCCTTGATCTCATCAAGTGTTCTGTATACTTTGTCTGTGCTCTGTTCCTGTGCTGCAGGAGCTTCGCTGCTTGTCTGCTCTGCAGAACTATCTTTAGCAGAAGCGGAACCGCATCCTGTAAGTGTTGCTGCTCCAAGTGCAAGTGTAAGTGTTGCAGCTAATATTTTTTTCAAATTGTTCTTTTTCATAATGTTACTCTCCTCAAAACTTAAATTTTCCAATTGAACTTTACTGTCAGATTTTTTAACGGGTCCGTTTCGTAATCACTGAACAAATATTACTTCCAATTACCTATTAGGTCAATAGGTTTTTCGATAGCTAATCTTTATATCTCCTGATAGGTTACGGTTATATCCGGACAATTAATGCTGGAATATGCAACTCATGTCTGATATAGTTACATCGAAGCCCTAAAACAATGAGACCTTGAACGATCAAGGCTTGTATGGAAAAGAGGTAAAAAAATGAAGAAGACAGTAACGACGTTACAACAACAAAAGTTGGAAGGCCGTAGAATCAGCATGCTCACATGCTACGACTACACTACCGCATGCCTTATGGAGGCGGCAGGCGTAGACACAGTGCTGATAGGCGACTCTCTCGGAATGACCATGCTCGGTTATGACGACACTCTTCCCGTCACCATGGAAGACATGATCCATCATACCGCAGCCGTTTCAAGAGGTTTAAAGAACACCTTCCTAATCGCTGATATGCCCTTTATGTCATATCAGACATCTATCTATGATGCCGTAATGAATGCCGGCAGACTCATGAAAGAAGGCCACGCGCAGGCTGTCAAGCTTGAAGGCGGAGCTAAGGTCTGTGAACAGATTGAAGCAATCACCAAAGCGGACATTCCCGTGGTCGCACATCTTGGACTGACTCCTCAGTCCGTCAATGCCTTCGGCGGTTTCAAAGTACAAGGCAAAAACGAAGCGCAGGCAAAGCAAATTCTCGAAGATGCACTCGCAGTAGAGAAAGCCGGCGCATTCATGGTAGTTCTCGAATGTATTCCCGAAAAACTTGCAACACTTATAACAAAACGTCTGACCATTCCTACGATCGGAATAGGCGCAGGTGCCGGATGCGACGGACAGGTACTTGTTTATCAGGATATGCTTGGCATGTTCGAAGGTATCAAGCCCAAGTTCGTAAAGCAGTTCGCACAGATTGGAAAAGAAATGAAGGAAGCTTTCAGTGCTTACGATGAAGCTGTGAAAGCGGGCGAATACCCTTCAAAAGAACATTCTTTTGCAATTGATGATGATGTTATAAGCGCTATCGCTCCTGATTTCGCAATACATGATGAAGCACGTGCAATCTGATTATTTATCAAAAACACATAAAGCATCATAGAGAGGACAATCAAATGATAATTACAGAAACAATAGATGAAGTAAAAGAACATGTAAAAGAATGGAAGAAAGCAGGCTACTCCATAGGACTTGTTCCTACAATGGGCTATCTTCATGAAGGTCACGCAAGCCTTATAAAAAGAGCCGTTGCAGAAAATGACAAGGTAATCGTAAGTGACTTCGTAAACCCGATCCAGTTCGGTGCAAATGAAGATCTTGCAACTTATCCCAGAGACTTCGAAGCCGATTGCAAGCTATGCGACGGACTTGGCGCCGATCTTATCTTCCATCCCGAACCGGCTGAGATGTATGGCGATACGTTCTTCTCACATGTCGGCGTAAATACACTTTCCAAGGGGCTCTGCGGAAGGAGCCGCCCCACGCACTTTAACGGTGTATGCACAGTCGTGACCAAGCTTTTCAACATTGCAGAGGCAGACAGAGCATACTTTGGAGAAAAAGATTATCAGCAGCTTGCAATTGTTCGTAAGATGGTTTCCGACCTCAACTACAACATAGAGATTATCGGCTGCCCCATCATAAGGGAAAAAGACGGACTTGCCAAGAGCTCAAGGAACACCTATCTGAATCAGGCAGAAAGAAGCGCCGCTCTAATCCTTCACAAAGCACTTACAAAGGGCGAAGAAATGGTCCGAAGCGGTGAAAAAAGCGCAAAGAAAGTTATCGCTGCTATCAAAGAGATAATCGAATCCGAGCCTCTTGCCAAGATTGATTATGTAGAACTTGTAGATTCTGAAAAACTTCAGCCCGTTGAAACGATCGAAGGTCCTATCCTTACAGCACTTGCTGTTTATATAGGAAAGACAAGACTCATCGACAATTTCTTCGTTGACTCTTTGGCCTGATGAGGAAGGATGTGCATATGAATATAACCATGTTAAAAGGAAAAATTCATCGTGCGACCGTAACTCACGCCGAGCTTGATTATATAGGAAGTATCACCATCGACAGCTCTCTTATGGAAGCTGCGGGAATCCTTGAATATGAACAGGTTCAGATTGTCGATGTGCAGAACGGAAACCGCTTCGAGACATATACCATTGCAGGAGAAGCGGGAAGCGGAATGATATGCCTTAACGGCGCGGCCGCCAGGCAAGTGTGCGTCGGCGACAATGTGATAATCATGTCCTACTGCACAATTGATTCACAGGAAGCCAAGACTCACAAACCTACCGTAGTATTTGTGGATGAATCCAACAAACCAGCGCGCATCACAAGATATGAGAAACACGGAAAACTCACAGATATGACATAAATATCTACTTAGACAAACAGGGCTGCCGCTATAGCGACAGCCCTGTGATCATCTAAAATTCTTTATTCAGCATCGGCATACTTTGCTGCAAACTCTGAAATTGTTCCGTCAGCGAGCATCTTATCGATTGCTTCGTTGATAGTATTAAGAAGCTCTGTGTTACCCTTCTTAACTGCGATAGCATATTCCTCAGACTCAAAAGCACTCGGATCTTCTACGATAACAAGACCTTCGTTGTCTCCGACATAATCTTTTGCAGTTGCTGAATCAATAACAACCACATCACATTTACCGTTTACAAGCTCAAGGATGCACTCTGTTCCTTTCTTGAATGCTTCGTACTGATATCCGAGATCTTTTACAACAGTCTCACCTGTATATCCCTGAACAACCGCGATTGATTTACCTTCCATATCTGCGGCAGTCTTGATATCAGAACCCTCTTTTACAACCATAACCTGTGTTGCTGTATAGTAAGGAGTTGAGAAATCAACTGTCTTAGCTCTCTCTTCCGTAGCTGTCATACCTGCGATAGCGGCATCGATCTGACCGTTCTGAATGGCAACAAGAAGTGAATCAAATTCCATGTTGGCAATCTCAACTTCTTTTCCTGCATTCTCACCGATCTTGGCTGCGATAGCCATGTCGATTCCGTCATAACCATCAATAACACCGTTTGTTGATTTGAACTCAAAAGGCGGGAATTCCGCATTTGTTCCAAACACGATCTTGTCTGAAGACGAAGAACCGCATCCTGTGAGTGCAAGGACACCCATTACCAAAATAAGTGCAACTGACAATATTCTCTTTTTCATTTTTATCTCCCTTTTTGCCTTTGTATTTATAAGACCTTACTCAAGAACAACTTTGCTCTGTCGCAGGTCGGGTGGCTGAATATCTGTTCCGGAGTTCCTTCCTCCATGATGACTCCCTCATCCATGAAAAGAACTCTGTTCGCAACTTCCCTTGCAAATCCCATCTCGTGAGTAACGATAACCATCGTCATTCCTGTCTCTGCAAGTCTCTTCATAACATCAAGAACTTCTCCTACCATCTCGGGGTCAAGTGCTGATGTAGGTTCATCAAAAAGCATTACTTCCGGTTCCATCGCAAGCGCTCTTGCAATAGCAACACGCTGCTTCTGTCCGCCGGAAAGCTGAACGGGATAATTGCCGGCTTTTTCTGCAAGGCCGACTCTCTCAAGTAACTCAAGTGCCTTCTTCTGTGCATCGGGCTTAGTCATCTTACCGAGCTTGACCGGTGCATAGGTGATATTATCAATGATAGTCATATGTGGAAAAAGATTGAAATGCTGGAATACCATTCCCATCTTCTGGCGGATCTTGTTGATATCCGTCGCCGGGTCATTTATCTTTTGCCCATCAAGGAAAACCTCTCCCTCGGAGATCTCCTCAAGCTGATTGAGACAACGCAAAAACGTGCTCTTACCTGAACCTGAGGGACCGATGACAACTACCACTTCTCCCTGCTTGATGGAAGTGGTGATGCCATTTAAAACTTCTAAATTCTCAAATTTCTTTTTAAGATTCTTTACTTCAATCATATCACTCATGGCATTCTCCTCATCGTACATCAGACTTACGAAGAGTATTCTCAACTCTCTTAAGTGCAAGTGTCAGCAGCTTGATCAGAACATAATAGATTACGGCCGTTCCGATCAAAGGCATAAATGCCAGGAATGTAGAACTCTTTATGAAATCGCCCGCCTTCTGAATGTCCATAAGGCCAACATATCCGACGATGGCGGTTTCTTTTATAAGAACGATAAACTCATTGCAAAGTGCGGGAAAAATATTCTTGATAGCCTGTGGAACAACGATTCCCATAAGTGTCTGTCTTGCGTTGAGACCAAGCGATCTGCCCGCTTCGGTTTGCCCTTTATCGATCGACTGAATACCTGCGCGGACAATCTCCGAAACATACGCACCCGAATTTATTCCGAATGCGATCGCCGCGATGATCCACTTGGGCCAGCGAACGCTTGCAAATACAACGAAATAGATAATCATAAGCTGTGTAACGGAAGGTGTTCCTCTTATGACATCCGTATATATTGTGCCGATAGTCTTCAGTATTTTATTAGAAGACATGTTGCACATCGCGATCAAAAAACCTATTACAATACCTATCGCAACGGCAACGAGCGAAACCTTAACAGTCACTCCGATACCGTCTATCAGCATCATGTATCTGTTCTCTTCAATGAAACAACGGCTGAAATCCTCAGCCAGTTTAGCAAACCATTCTTTCATACAATCAACTTCTCCCAGTAAATTCCTAATGAAAAATACCATATAATCATCAATTTTACAATATTTACAACCAATATCGCAATTATCGGGAAGTTTGCAAAATCCTTTACCGACACCTTATTACGTGTTACCATTGTAAATTATGGAGGTAGACATAAATTGAAATACGACATCGTAGGGAAGACAATCGGCCTCAGGAAAATGAAAATCGATGATTGTGAAAAAATCGTTGAATGGAGAAATAACGAAAGAGTGAGAGAACGCTATGTTTACCGCGAAAAATTCTCTCTCGAAGCTCAGCAGAAATACTACAAAGAGCAAGTACAGACCAAAAACGTATTCCAATACATGATATGCGAACTTAACAACAATGACCGCGCTATCGGTTCCGTTGTTTTTAAAGATTACAAGCTTTCCGACAGACAGATTGAATACGGCCTGTTCATCGGTGAAGATGATACCATCGGAAAAGGATACGGAAAAGAAACCGCGCAGCTTAGTATGGAACTCGGCTTTGAAAAATTCGAAGTCGACAGGATAATCAGCAGTATCTTTTGTGACAATATTCCCTCACTTGTTATTCACATAAAAGCAGGAATGCTCCCATGCATGATTTTACATGACGTCGAATGTACCGACGGCGAACGGAAAGATATGATAATTCTCGAGGCAAAACGAAAAAACACTTAAGGAAAAAGAGTGATTACCCTTTATCGGATGATCACTCTTTCTTTTTCAATTACTGTTTTCTTTAAAAACTACATTCTAATAAACTACTTAAATTGCATTCTGGAAAGTTCCGCATCCAGGTTCGCATAGAACTTGGATATATGCAAACCGTCAATAATCGCATGATTTACAAAAACAACTACTGGTATGGTTGTCTTTTCTTTTTCTGTAACTTTGCCATCTTCAAGTGCAAGATACTTCTCCGTCTTGTATTTGCCCCAGACAACATTCGGTATTGAGAATTTCGAATCGGGATAAGGCATAGTTCCCCCTGTAAAATCCTGCCACGGAACACAAGATGTAAACAGGTGGCTTCGAGCTTCTCCCTCTTCCTCCAAATGTTCCGCATTAAGGGCTTTCTCCTGCTTTATCTTTGCTTCTGCCAGATAGTCATTAAGAGGCTGATTGGTGTTAACCATGCAATATCTGTATGTCTCATCAGGAAGCGCCACTGTATAAGAAGGATTGCAATAATCATATTCTATGATTCCATCTCCCTCAATCCTTTGCCTAAACTCCGGAACACTGTTGGCCGCGCGCGCAACCGCATACTGGAAACAAAGGAAAAGAGAATATTTCGCTTCTTTAAGCCTTTTTATCCAATCCGAGATATCAACCTGAACCGTCATCGTCACAAAAGGATATTCCATATTGCGAAAATGATCGAAATGTTCCTTCCTCGGATATGTTGTCATGTCAATATTCTTATACATTATCTTTATCATTTTCCTCAATCTACGGGTGTAAAATCTATAGGCGTTGCAGATAAATAGTTTTCATAGTATTTCTCATACTCTTTTTCTCCCTATTTCAGGCCCATTATCTCACCATAGATCATAACCGCATTTCTAACGCAGTCTTCGCAGGGGCACAATGGCTTGCCGTCTGTGACAGTCTTAAGATCTTTGCATTTTAATGCGCCACATCTTTTGCCAAACTCTTCCTGAATCTGCTTGGTAACTCCAAGAGTTCCTTTGCCTTCTGTCTTGAGGCCTGCTATCATTCCTGCCCCATCAAGGCTCCGCAGGTTGCTTCAAGATTGCCCATTCCCGCACAGAATCCGGCAGATACCTGTTTGAGCTGTTCCTCCGTAAGTCCTGTCTGATCTGCCAAAGCCGCAGTCACTGCCTGTGCACAGTTATACATTCCGGAATTCTTAAGCTCCACAGCCCTCTCAGCTCTTTCTTCTAATGTCATAAATTCTCCCTACCTTTCTTTGCCTTTATCTTGCAAATGCCCTGTGTCATTGTTCCCATTGGACAGAAAGAACACCAGGTTCTCTCTTTGTACATTGCCATCACTATCAGTCCTATCAGAGTGGATGTCAGCATAAGGCTGTAAAAGCCAAATCCGAACTGTGCCACCCAATCGGGGAAGACACTTCCATTATATGCCCATTTCCATGGTACTTTAAATGTCCAAAAGAGCTTTACTACTTTCTTAAGCGACTCCGCTCCCGAGAACACAAGATAGGTCTGAAATATCATAGTTCCAAACATTGTCATAAAAAATGTGAGGAATCCATATCTGAACCACTTTGAGGAAATCCACTTAGGCGCCGGCTTTTTTCGCGAGCACTTAAGATTCCTTCCAAGTACCCAGAAAAGCTGACCTCTGCCGCACATGTGATTACAAAACCATTTATTTCCACCGACTATCGCAAAGATAAGAGGAAGTATGAAATCGATCATTCCAAGCCAGGCAAATAAGATATTAAAGAATCCGAGTGCAAAATAAATGATCGTCCATATCCAAAGATAGTCGTACCATTGCTTTTTCTTATTTAATACCATCTTGCACCTCCACTACTTTTACAGTTCCTGCCGGACAAGCTTTTTCGCATATACCGCATCCCACGCATTTAGAAACATCAACAACCGCATAAATGCCTCTATAAATGTCAATCGCTTCCCTCGGACATTGCAACGCGCATACTCCGCAGGCTACACATCTGTTTGTATCAACAGCAGCCTTTCTCATAATGAATCTCCTTATCTCAAAATCTACTTGTTTTTCCTGCTCGATGCTTTTATTATATGTGGTATAATTTTTATATCAAGTACGCAGTTATTAGTTATCTGGTAAGGAAAAGTATACTATGAGAAAAAAAGAGAATCATGAGCTATTATGTGAAGATATCGCAGGAAAAGGTTGCGGATTAAAAAAGGTTATTGATACCGTCGGCGGTAAGTGGAAAATTATGATCTTATGTGTCATCGACAAGAATGAAGTTGTCAGATACGGAGAATTGAGCCGTTCAATACACGGAATCACCAATACGATGCTGGCCAATTCATTAAAAGAACTTGAAGCGGACGGCCTAGTTGAGAGAAAGCAGTATGATGAGATGCCTGTGAGGGTTGAATATAGTCTTACTAAAAAAACCAAGAACCTAATCCCTATTCTTCTCGAATTAAAAAGATGGGGCGAGAATAATCTGTAAATTTATAAAACAATATAAAATACGCAGATAGAACACAAATGTGTGATATTATTTATTTGCCATTTTACAATATTTACATTTTTTTAACAGAGAAGAGGAGTAAAAAGAAATGAAAAAAAGAATTGCTTATTTAGTTATGGCAGGAATGCTGACATTTACGGGATGCGCGGGGATTGGCACATCCGAAGACGCAGGGGAGCCGGCAGAGACAGCAGAGGTAGCCGAGCCTGAAGCAGATGAACCTGAAACAGCGGATGCTGAAACAGGATCGGATGATGAGGCATCGGCTGACGAGATAGCGGAGGATAATGCTGCAGACGATGATTTTATGCCAAGCTCATTTGTTGAGGAAGCGTCAAAAAAGGATAAGTTTAAGAGTTATGATGAGATAATTTCTTATCTTACAAAAGGCCAGGGATATACAAAGATAAAGATTAAAGGTTACAACGGCGAGGTTCTTGCAATTACAGATTCAGTTGACGCTGAGAAGCATGGAGTAGAGGTAGCTTTTTATGGCGAAGTAAATGGCATAGTTAAGAATATCGGTAATGCTTTTTCCTGTGAAAAAGAGTATCCGATAGCGACAGGAAACGATATGGTATATGCGTGCTATACGGATTGCTACGAGTCACTTTTCTTAAATCCTGACGGCGACGGTCTTATGATAAAGGATCACATCACTAAAGACGGTGATACATATTTAGGATTTTTAAGAGAGACCAACAGTCTTGATGAAGCTGATACAAAAGATTTCACAGGCGGCGAAAAAGAATTCAAAGAATATTGGAAGAATTATGAAGCTGCAACACCGATCAGCTTCACAGTTGTAGAGTAATTATAAAAAACGTGTGCGTTTTTGAAACATTATCAAAACCGCACACTTTTTTATGAAAGCGTTATCCCCACACTTCTTCTGCAATCTCTTTAACAAGCTTGAGCTTTGCCCACTGCTCTTCTTCCGTAAGCTTATTGCCTATCTCACAGGAAGCAAAACCGCACTGCGGGCTCAGGCAAAGTCTGTCGAGAGGAACATATTTTGCAGCCTCATGAATTCTGTTTATAACTTTCTGCTTATCTTCAAGCGCAGGTGTCTTTGTTGTGATAAGACCAAGAACAACTTTCTTATCATCGGAAACCTTGGAAAGCGGAGCAAATCCACCCGATCTCTCATCATCGTACTCAAGGAAAAGCGCATTCACATTCTCTTTTGCAAACACATAATCAGCAACGGTATCATAAGGTCCGCTGGTGAAATAGGTTGAGTGGTAATTGCCTCTGCAGATATGTGAATTGATCACCATGTCGGCAGGCTTTCCTTCGAGCGAAAGATTGTTCACTCTAAGGAGCTGCTCTTTTACCTCCTCAAGGTCTATTCCAAGCGACTTATAGCGCTGCTTAGCCGCATCACCGACAATCGCGCCCCATGTGCAGTCATCAAGCTGAAGATTACGGCATCCCGCATCGTAGAACTGCTTTATAACATCACGATATGCCTTTGCGATATCTTCAATAAGTTCATCGTTTGTAGGATAGAACTTCCTTGTGGTCTCAAAGTTCGCAGGCACGATCATCTGCTGGAAAGTCTGCGCAGGTGCAGGAATTGTATACTTCGCGACAGTGTTCTCATCCTCGAACTGCTTAAGGAACTTGTAATATTCCACAAAAGGATGCGCCTTTGCTTTGATCTTACCAACAAGATATGTATCATCAAGAACAGCCAGCTCACCGTTAAACTCAACTCCTTTGCCGGTAGCCTTATGCTCTACGCCTTCAAAGCCCCACATAAAGTCAAGATGCCAGAAGGTTCTTCTGAACTCTCCGTCTGTTATCACCTGAAATCCAAGCTCTTTCTGCTTTGCAACTACCTTAGTGATCTCATCATTGATAACTTTATCAAGTTCTTCCTTGCCAATATTACCTTCAGCAAACGCTGCCTTAGCATCCTTAAGCGCCTTAGGCCTCAAAAAGCTTCCAACAAAATCATATCTGAACGGTGTCTGTAAACTACTCATCTTATATCTCCTCTTCAAGCTAGTATTATAGGCAAAATAATATACCTACCATGGTGATAGGTATAATATATTTTTCATTGAGTTATCGATAGATTTTATCTATGAAAAGGAGATGTTAGGAGAAATAATTCTATGTCAGTAAATTTAATAATCCCAAACCAATTGCCAGTATTCCACCGAGAAACTCTCCATGCATTTTTCTAAAATCTGCATAATCAGCCGGAATACAGAATTTACGATCATATTCGCAAACCAAAATATCCATCTTATCCCCCACTTTATATTTTGGTTTATCCATCCAATACGGTATTTCTTTATGCGATTTTGCCGTGTACCACCAATGCTCAATCTTATATCGATATGTAGGGTAATAAGATACTCGTTTTCTGTAGTCAATTTCCAGTTCAATATCAGTAATTGTTGCAGATACTCTGATATTACATTTTCTGATCAACAGGAAGTAGCGTAGCAGTAATATAAATCCTACCACTATCATAATAATAGATAATACTTTCATAATTCTTTTCCAAATAAAGCATTATTACATCTCTGCTTTAATCTTATCAATCAATATTTCATCCGCAGGAAGCCATTCCACATCATCGAGTTCCTCCTTGGTAAGCCACCTTGCGGCCTCTGCTTCCTTAAGTTCCAGATTTCCTGATTCTACTTCTGCCCAGAAACAGTCCATAGAAAGATGGAAATTGGGGTAATCATATTCGATTGTCTTAATGAGGCTTCCCACTGTTATGTTGACAGTAAGTTCCTCACGGATTTCCCGCATAAGAGCCTCCTGTGGTGTCTCACCGTTCTCAATCTTTCCACCTGGAAACTCCCACCAGCCTTTGTATTCGCCGTAGCCTCGCCTGGTGGCGAAGACTTTTGTTTTACTATTGAAACCATCGCAGATTATAGCGGCGACAACGTTTATTGTTTTTAGCATGATTGTTCCTTTTCTCTACTTAAAATATTCATCCCAAATCATTATAACAATCTTCCCTACATTATTTCCTAATGCGAGAATCATTGCAATAGACAATAAAAGTTATGAACAAAAATTCGTTCCTTTTTGTTTGGTTAATGATATCATTAATATATGTATTCTCGTCTATTATCTGTTACCTATTACAATCATCGTATTCATTTAGGAGGGCGTATGGATCTAATCGAGAACGGAAAAAAAGTAATCTATGTCAGTCAGGATAATTATTATCTAGTTAATCCAATCGAAGCAAGTACCATCTATTATTGTGACAGTGCCACGTCATGCATAATCATAATTGCTACCGGATACAGCTCTGTACACAATAGTGAAATCGCACTAATCAGTCATTTAAGTAGACCCGGAAGATTTGATGATTATTTTTCAATAATCGAAAAAAATTTTGATAGCAGTGATATGGTAAAATTTTTTGCTGCAGGTGCAAATCCGCCGGAACGTTACAAAAAAGCAAGTGGTGGTTATGATACTACAGCACTCAATAATGCCACGCAACTAATATCTTGGTTGGCCGCTAAGCATATAACACTTGATCAAGTAAGTTTAAGGCTTGGCCAAGGTGATCCTGCAATCTATGATAATGATCTTGATTGCTATTCAATTTCATTTGACGAACAAAAAGCAATGACTGTAACAAATAGACGAATCTACATCACACAAGAGCAACGCGATCCGGATCAAGGATTACAGACACTGTTTTGCATATATGGCGATCCGAATTTTGTCCGCAATCAAACCGATACATTCACTGAAAAAGAAATTTCAGTTCTTGTCAACGCTGCAAGAAATGCCGGATTAGAAGAAGCCGCAAAAATGAGCGACAAAGAAATATTAAATAAATACTCATCAACCCCTGAATATGAAGTGCCATGGTTTTGCGACAGCATACGCCAAGCTGCAAATTACGTAATCAATTATAGTTTATAAGATAAGGAGGCATTATGTGTACAATAGGTAATTCATTTTGGACAACAGAAGGACACACTATCAATACTATTTTTAAGCAATGTGATCTAGTAGATGCAACAAATTTTATTGAACCGGTTGTGAGACAATCACAGGAAGGAATAAAATATGTGGCCTTTACCAGAGAGAAAAAATATGAAAAGCCCAACCCTGCATGGGCCGGAGTTAATGAATACGGTGTAAGCTTTGTTGCAGCCGATTCGTATCTTAAGAAAAACGAAAACGGATTGTGGAAAAAAGCTGAAAATAAACCAACTGTATTTGAAACGTATCTTACTATTATTACTAATTTCAGAACCGCAAAAGAAGCCCTTATATATGTAAAAGCATATTATGAAACTTACAAATCCTCCGAAGAATTTACAGACATACTTATGATATCAGATCAAAAGGAATCATATTTTATAGAGACTCTAAACGGAGTAGTTCGCATAATAAAAAGGACTAACGGACATTTTGTTTCGACAAACCACTGTCGAATGTTTTATGGTACCGCTCCATATGATCAAAATCATAGTACATTTCTTCGACTTAACAGAGCCGAAGCTTTACTTCAAAAACGTGATGATGATACCGGAATAGGTGACCTTCTCAGAGATTCATACTATGGCAAAACAGTATGGTCAATCTGCCGATATGCAAGCGTAACAGATCAAGACATTGAAACATCTACAAGTGCTGATGAGGATATGTTCTTCACACAGGCTGCAGTAATCTTTACATTAGTTCCAAACAATAATCCTTCTCCAAAAGTTATATGCGAATATGTTATCAACGGCAACGCAAAGGATTCAACCGGTTATGTATGGTGCCCATTTGAGAATACTGCTCCCCAACAAGTATGCATAGGAAAAAATGAAAACCTTATAAAAGTATGATTGGTTGAACTTAGAACAGCCAGATAACAAAAGAGAGACAAGGATGCAACCAAAGAGGCTGCATCCTTTTTGAATATACTTTTTAAAAAATGCTGAAACATTTGGAATTAACTCAATTGCCAAAAAGCCGTTCTACCCGAAGCAGAACGGCTTTCAATTTAAAAACCACTTATTAATCCGATACAAAGCCAATCTTTAATACCGAGCATTGTTCACCAAATAGATTTTGTACACGTTTTTCTTCAAGTTCCTTCTTAACAGAAATCCCATGTCTTTTTGCAACAAAACTAATATAATCTAATATCGTGTACCCTGTTTGTGAATTGCATTCTTCCAACGAAAGGAAGGAGCTGTTTTCTACAGGAACAAATAGCCATTCACCTTCTTTAGCACACTTATAATATCGTTCTGTGCCAATATAGCTATCAACTCTGGGAGTATTAGTTATGTTACTCACAACAAATGCAATTCTTTCCTTAGTGTTAGCCAAAGATTTGATTAATTCCTCTAGTCTTCTGTATTCTGGTGCAGCCATTCCTTTTCTAAAGCATAGGATCACAACTATACTTGATACATCAATCTTATATGGACCGATAGCATAAGGAAGATAAACACAATCTATAATATCAATTCCTCTTTCAGTAATCTCGTGCAATTGATTTTGAGCCCATTCATGCATTTCAAAAATATTATATACAGTATTTCTTCTAGCAGTTTCGGGCTCAGATATCAAACACCCTATATATCCTCCAACATCAAAAGGGATATTAAATGTTGTTAATCCGCCAACCGTCTCTACCCCAAGATAGTTAGCCTTTGTTTGCCAAAGAGTATTTAACGCAAGAATTCCTTTAAATGTCCCATCAATATATACTTTTTTCAATCGCATGTAATTATTGTCTATATAATTATTGTAGAGATCTGTTTTCCGGTAATTAGCATACGAAATAGTTTTTAGCCATTCTGCAATTTCTTGTGTTTTTTCTTGTAAAAGATGTATATTTTTATGTATCATCCTATATTCCGTATTCGTATCCGAATAATAGACATCAACATCTAATCCTGCAACCATATTTGCAACTACAGCAAAATAAGGGACTTCAAATGGTTCTTCTTTATTAACATTCGGCTCAATCCGTTTTATTGGCTCCCATTCTTCTAAATATTCATCTAATGAAAACATAACTTTTGTCGAATACTCCATGCTTCCACTTGTAATATTATTAACAATTGGGCGTAAACAAAATCCGTTATTAAACTTGAGCTGTATAGCAGTCTCTGCCCCCTTATCATATTTTCGCGTCTCTATAATAACATCTTTAGCAACCATAAATATTGAATAAAAGCCAATTCCGAACTCGCCAATTGATTTAAATCCAGAAGAATTTAATCCAGGAAATTCAGATTTCATCAAGTCAGATTTCCAAAAACTTTTCCCAAAATTTAGAAGACACTCCTTAACTGTGTTTAGGGACATTCCTATTCCATTATCTATAACTTCTACCCATATAGTTCCATTCTCGTCTTTTCTAATATTTATAATGATTTTGCCATCTAGATCATTCTCCCGTTTTTTTCTTGCTACAATAGCATCGCGAGCGTTTTGTATTAATTCCCTAAGTACTATTTCAAACTTATTATCTTTTCCATATAGTTTTTCTCCCCCGATAGTCTTAATCAAATGCTCCACGTCACCAATATGTATTTCCGCATCACATGGTTTCCACCCTTTTGTTTTTATATATAAAGATAATTCCTCCTGAGATTCTACACCTTTTACTGATTTAGCTTGAAATTGACTTGTCCCACACTTATACAATAAGTCATTTGACTTTCTCAATTCATTATCAAGAAGTTTTACCATATCATACGCAACATTCCAGGCCGCAACATCTTTTTCCTCAAAAGATTTGTTTGATTTTATTACTAATCTAGATGCATCATCCCTATCAATCATTATCTGTGATAGGTAGTTCTGTGCTATCCAATGATTCTTTGATATTCCATCAATTCGTCTTGAATGAAATATCAAATCGGGTGCTCTATTTCCATCTATATGACCAGCATCGGCACATCTAAGAATACATGCTATTTTTATAGGATTTATACTCCATTCAATAGGAAAACCAGCGGGTGCTCCGAATTGATTATCAAGTTCTTCAACCTCTTCTATGCTCCAATGATGACTTGCAGCAATCTTTCCAATAAGTTCGCCCAGATGTTCTCTTAAACTCAAATCATCAATTATATAAAAGCTAGTCCCATCTTCTCTTTGAAAAATCTTTGAAAAAATCTCCTCAGCTTTATTAGCATGTAATAAACGTATTGTCTTAAAATCACACTCTTTCAATATTTCTTCTGATTCCACATTTGAATCATAGTCCGCATAATAGTCTTTCCACTCACTGGTACTTCTAAGTACATCTACACCGCCAATCGCATCATATGACAAAACTGCATCATGCACCAAAAAAGCACACCCCAAAACAAAACCTTCTAGTGGATTTATCTCGTAATCCTTTCCAGTTATTGTACTAGCGATGTGCCATAAGTTATCAATATGTGATATATCATGCATCGTCAAATTTGGAAAATCTTTCTGAATTTTAGCCAGTAAAAATTCTGCCTTTTTCCGCGATGATTCATACTCATCACACAAGCTTTTTCGCAATCTTACTTCCTGATAGCTTTCATTTCCCAACGAATTACACCATAAACTCGATTCTTTATAGTCCATACACCCTCCCATTCTCCATACACTCGTCTGCCTCGGTGTATATTTTCACTTGCCATGATTTCGATACAATCTAAACATGCGGTAACCAAAGGGTACCATCATACATCATTCAATAATAATATCATCAAATAACGTTTTTTACTCTATTTTTATCAGCGTATACGGTAAAACACGCTTAGTATTCACCATCGCCAGTCCTTAGCTATCTTTATGTATTTTAGTCTGATACTCCCCTTATTCTAAACTGACATATTATTACTTAATCCTGACTTGAAAATTCAGTTTAAAATAATATTCCCCATTCTCTTCGTATATTCTTCCATAATCACCATGCTTGGGATCCGTAGAAGGGAAATCTAAATAGCAATGTTTAAACAGAAAATTCTTAAAGCTCTCAGATTCAAGAGCATAGTTTGCGACAACCTCTCCTGTCTCCTTAACGGTGATATATCCGCCTTTCACATTACTTCGACCATCCCATAACGTACTGGCTGTCATTCCGCAATATGCCGAATAAAGAAACATCTTTACCATATATGGATATTTACTCTCGCCAAGCGATATATCACATGGATTCTCCGTTATAATTCTGTTTGTGACAGATTCAATATCAATTTCGGTCTGGCCTGACATAAAATGGTTCCACATCATTCTCTCAATAACATATGGAAGCCTGGGATTGATTTGATCAAGATTTTCTTGAAAAGCACAACACTTTGCTCTTGGTGCGTACTCATACCCAACAAAGCTTAAATCGCATCCATTTTCTCGCAACAAAGCGCATCTACCTGTAACAGAAGCATGTCCTTTTGCATCGATAATAGAATTGATTCTGTCCATTAGTTGCGAATTCATTCCTGAAATACGATATTTAGCAGCGGACGCTTTTGCTGTATTGAACAAAGTTGGATTCTCACCAAATTCACACTTGATGGAAAAGCCGATATTTTCTCTAACAATTGAATTTCTGGGATCTCTTGCACTGATAAAAATATCGCTTTTTTCAATACTTTTTGCTTTTAAGTGATGCATCTCAGCGCCTTTAATAAACTCCAGCACTTCATCAGATACATTAAACGATCTTCCTTTTGCACCACAAATATCTTCTTTAAGAGACTCTGCTATTCTAAGAAAATATTCAGCAGGAATCGTCGAAACATGCCGCTCATTAACTACAACATCAACATTCATATCATTAACATTGCAATTATATGTAACCAAACGATCTGCTGTCTCCTGACGAACAACTTTTAAAACTTCCATCCATTCATTGGGATTTGCATTACCATCTTCGTCGGAAAGAAAAAGTTTTCTATCTCCAAGCAGTCTCAGCGCTGCATAAGGTTCCCCCCATTCGCCACGATTCATAAATATTACCCCTCTAAAATCTTATATATTTCTTTCGCAATTGCTTCTATAACATTTACCGTTACGCTATTTCCAAATTGCTTATATAAATGCGTATCTGCAAGTTCCAATTTAAAATCTTCAGGAAAACCTTGCAACCTAGCCCACTCACGCGGTGTCATCTTTCGAATATTTTCTTTATTTATTTCGCCCTTTATATGCGTTGTGGGAACCATCGAATGTTCTCTGTCGTCAACAATCAAATTGCGTTCTCTTCCCATTCCTCCGCACACTATAGTTCCGGCTATATCATTAATATTCCTAACTTCATAACCGAACCCGTGTCCTGCTGCTTCATGCCTTGCACGATGTTTTCTCAATGTGTCCAAATATACATCGCTCAAATAATACTTGGATGGAACAGGAGCCGGATCCATAATGTCGCGAATACAAGTATCCTTATCATCTCCGACAGGAAAAATAAACCATTCAGAACATCTTTCCTTAATCAGATCATTTCGAATACAAACCAGATATATTCTTTCTCTGTTCTGCGGAACACCAAAATCCTTGCTGTTCAAAATTTTATCGTATACAGTGTAACCGATTTGCTCAAAAGCTCCCTTTATTACTTTGAACGTTCTTCCTCTGTCATGAATCGTCAACCCTTTTACATTCTCACAAAAAATGATTTTAGGTTTATGATATTCACATATTCTGACCACATCTTGAAAAAGTGTTCCTCTGCACTGTCCCTTATAATCATCCTTAAAGCCCATATGCTTGCCTGCCATTGAAAATGCCTGGCAAGGAAATCCTGCCAAACATATATCGAAAGGTGGAATATCTTTCTCATCTATTTGAGTGATATCCCCTGCAATTTCAAAGGGATCATCAAAATTAGCTTTGTACGTCTTTTGTGCAAATTCATCCCATTCGCTCACAAATACCGTCTCTATATCTTTTCCGAAAGCCTTATCAAACCCCTTTCTTATTCCTCCGATTCCCGCAAACAAATCAATTGACTTATACATTCTTTCTCTCCTCGATGGCGACTTGTATTACGTCCGCGCATCTTTTTGTTTCTTTCTTTATTTCTTTTCCCCAAAACCTTATGACTATCCAGCCTTCACTTTTGAGTTTTTCATTTACTTCTTTATCTCGTTCTATATTTCTTTCGATTTTTGGGATCCAAAAATCTTGGTTTGATTTAAAATCCTTCTTCCGTTCTTCCCAGTTATAGCCATGCCAGAATTCACTATCACAAAAAACTGCGATTTTTAGCCCAATAAAAACAATATCGGGATTTCCATATATTTTTCTGACATTCTTTCTATATCGTATACCTCTTTGCCATAGTTCTTTCCTAAGCAAAAGCTCTATATCGGAATCTTTATTCTTTACTTGGCGCATATTGTAACTAATCTGTTCTTCCGTCTTTTTCATACTATCACCGCCATAAACCATCTTCCGTCTTTAAACGAATAATATATGCCCCTAATATGCATATAAAAAAGTATACCACAGCACGTCTCCAGAAAATTTAAAAACTAACTTTTTTCTATATAAATCTTTAATCCACAAATAAAATTACCATAACTATGAGTCCCATAAAAATACCTGTTATGTGCTCAAAAAAACATCTTACAAAGATGCAAAAACGGAGTAATCTCTTTTGAGACTGCTCCGTTCAATTTCGCATATCAGTATTCTACTCGTTTAACTATAAATCTACTGAAATCTATTCCGCTTCTTTTATCTACAAATCCTTGAACATCAAGCTTTAAATCAATCAATTCCGGTTTATCACTTCTCACAAACAGCCCGTTTTCATCACTCTTTGAAAGTTTTAGCGAATTAGCCGGAATACACATTATTATCAATTCCATCCTTGAGGTATCATTAAGAATAATGTCCCAATCTTCTTTTAATAACTTCGTTCTGGGATTAGCCCAAAACGATGATTTATCGTCAGACAATACCGAATATGTAGCTTTATTATCTATAGCAACTCCATTATCGTTTAAAAAACTTATTGCTTCGGACTTAGCTCTTTTTCCCAATGCAAGTTTTGTTTTTATATCGATCGTATTTATCAACGCCGCCCCACCTGTCTTGACATCTGAAAAAACATTAATCCCAATAAGCTGCATAAGAAATAATGCTTCATCAAGATACTGCCCTAAGTATACTTCTCTGAATTTATCTACTTTAGGCTTATTGCCTTTATTCTTATTGTCGCAATCAAGTTTCCCTATCTTTCTTGCCTTATCAATCAATACAGATTCAAGAAAATCAATATCTGAATGCGTAAAGCTGTCATCCTTGGTCGTAAGAATTAAAACACTTTCCCACCAATCTTTTCCCATTATATGCTGAGTGATTCTTTTAGCAAGATCCGATGATTGTCCCACATATACCATATCTTTGGAAAGCAAAAGATATACTCCATACTTCTTACAAGCATCAGTATCAAGAAGATCATTAACAGAATCTCTGGGTGCAGAATACAATTCTCCGGAATTCCAGCCGGAATCCTCTATACTTATTACTCCTGATAAATTTCCTTCGTATAAAAGAAGATTAATTGTTTTTGCTTGTGCATTCGCCATTTATATCCCCCTTTAGAAAAACCCTTACTTCAAGTATAGTTGCATATAAATGTGCGATCAAATACTTTTTCTCTATACACAAAAACTCCTTAGACACTGACTCATCTGCAGCATCTAAGGTGCTTTTTTCACCATCTGTCACTTGGCAATTCTTCCCTCTGTCTTTCCATATCTATGGTAATGCTTAATTAGGTTTTATTTCTATTATTTATCAATCATTAGTGATGATATCATATTTTTTGTAAAGAGCTTCAATAACATCATCTTCTGCATTTAATGCAATTAAGAAATCATCAGAATCTCTAGGAATAGTTCTAAGAAGGAGCTGATATTCTTTTCGTCCTTCTATTCGTCCTTCTTTTCGTCCTTCTTCAAGTTTTTCTCTATCTCTCATTAGAAGTGTCATATTCTGCCTCATAATAATATCTCTTTCTACTGCATGTTCATCCAGCTCTCTACAGATGTTCCTGTTACTTTACTAATTCTCAATGCCAAATCCGAACTCAAAGGTACTTTTTCATTTACAAAATCAGCCAAAGAATCCGTGCTTACACCAAGCATTTTTGCTGCATCATCCACTGTTATATTTAAAGGTTTCATTACGTCTTCTAAAAATATATTTCCTGGATGCGTAGGTTTTCTGATCATAGTTCTCCTAATGTACATTACAATCTTTTGTACATTTATTCCTCCAAGCTCTTAATAATACGCTTTTGCAAAGCAACCAGTGATTTATACTTCGGCGCTGTTCCTCCTAGGAAATTGCTCTGATACACTTCGCTCTTTTTCATATCATTTCTGCTTAAGAGCGAATTGAGATTATCAACGCCAAGCCCTTTATCACTTCTGGTTATAAATACTGAATCATTTCTATCAAGCTCGTCCAAAAGCTCCGGATAATGAGTTGAAAAGATAATAACCGCGCCCTTAGGATTTGTTTTTTTATTTGTGAACAAACGAATCAACGATGCGACCAATTCACGATTAAAATGATTCTCAATCTCATCAACAAGTAAGTATCCACCATTTTTCAGCACTCTTGCAGCATCAGTAAACACTCTTACACCTTTAACAGTTCCGGATGAAAGATATACGTTTAATTCATTTGGCTCCAAAAGTACAAGTTCATTCTGATTGAAGAACTTTAATCTGGTGATAACCTTATCATTTACATTCTCTACTGTGATATGTTCAATAGTAGGATCGAGTAATGTAATAATCTCTGTCGGAATATCTCCTCCCTCCGGGAAAAAGAGATTAACATTGGTAAATGCTACAAGATCAACAAATGTAATCTTATCTTTTATCTGTTTATTTACGGCAATCATAATACTGACATCGTCCGGTAAATATTCATCTGAACTATCGCGAACTCTGGACGGTGCTATTTTATCAAAAGAGAGTAAGTTCGTTTTATTAACTTTACTCGTAATACTTTTTTCCCACAATTTCTCTGATAGTATTTGGACAACGTTACTGCCATCAGCATTCCTGTTTTTTACAATCCGGCTATAAAGATGGCAAATCTTATTATCTACATAAAAATCAATATCAAATTCTACCTTGGTGTTCTCTCCTAAAATCTGCGGAATAAAATCTGCATTTAACGGCATTGCTCCCAAAAGCATACTTGCGAAAGAAATAACCTTCAATGCCATTGTTTTTCCGGAAGCATTTATTCCCGCAAATGCCTCAACAGTGTTCACATATATATTTCCAAACAAGTTATAAACAGAATTCATGTGATTACTCTGAACCCTTTGAACAGCGCAAAATGAAACGTCAAATGGCTCTTTATACAGCGGAAGCCCGTTTACTCGTATTCTTAATATTTTCATTTTTGCTCCTTAAAAACAAATATCGTGTTGTTATTCGTTTGTATAGCAATATAATACATTATCTCGCTTCTGCTTGCAACGTAATTTTCGTTTTTATAATCCCGAACAACAATTATATATACCTTCACTGATTGCCCAATTTGATAATTTTTCCCTTTTAGATTAATATATTATTAATATATTTGGAGGCATTGCTTATGAAAAAAAAGACAAAAAAGGTAGTGATAGCCACATCAGTAAGTGTCGCTAGCATGGTACTTAACGCCGCTTGCGCTTATGGTCCACCGCAACATTATGAAGATGCCGATACCTACAGCTCATATGAATCATCTGTTGCTGATGAAGAATCATCTATTGATAATGCAAACGCTGACACTTCAGAAGCACCTGAATCCGCTGAACCGACTGATGATGCGCAAGACAAGAATCCTGATATTGATTTTGAAAAAGGACCTGTAGTATACGGACCGCCTAAGGCAAAGTAATAACCGTTTGATAGTATTAGGAAATCTGATATGAATAAAAATAAAATGAAGTTGTCACACCTTGATCTTCAGTATGATGTGAGAAAAAAGTTTTTTAAAAAGCCCGTTCTCAAACAGCTTTTCTTTGAACTTACTCTCAACTGCAACGAGCACTGCTGGCACTGCGGTTCAAGATGTGGTGATATAAAAGCAGAGGAAATGAATCCTCAGGAATGGAAAAATATCCTTGATCAGTTAAAAGAGGACTTTAAAAACCGACTTCCGCAAATAAATGTTACAGGCGGAGAGCCTCTTTTATACCATGGTTTTGAAGATGTTATGGGTTATGCCCACTCACTTGGTTTTAAGTGGGGAATGACTTCCAACGCGGTTCTTATCACTCCCGAAGTTGCCAAGATGCTTCAAAGATGCGGCATGAACACCATATCTGTCAGTATCGACGGACTCCCCGAAACGCATGATAAGATAAGGGGACTTGACGGTGCGTATAAAAGAGCCATGGAAGGTATTCAGAACCTCATAGATCTTGATTGCTTTGATGAGATCATGGTGACAACCGTCGTTAATCACCAAACTATATGCGAATTAGAGCCTCTTTACGAAATAATGTCCGATATAGATATCGACAGCTGGCGTATCATGGGCATTGAGCCTATCGGTAGAGCACTTGATCATCCCGAGCTTCTTCTTACCGCTGATGATCAACGAAATCTTCTGAACTTTATCCGTGATAAAAGAGCCGATAACGAGCCAGTGACCTACGGTTGCTGCCACTACTTAGGCCTTGAATACGAAAGAGAAGTAAGGGACTGGTACTTCTTTTGCATGGCAGGCATTACTGTTGCCAGCATAACTGTGACAGGTGACGTTTACGGTTGTCTTGATATAGACAGAACACAGCCCGGTATAATTCAGGGCAACATACATGACAGGCGTTTCTCCGACATCTGGGAAAACGAATTCAAAGCTTTTCGTTATGACAGATCCAGCGATAACGAGAAATGCGCAAACTGCTCAAGCAACAAGTATTGTATGGGCGGAGCTTTCCATACATGGGACTATGTAAACAAAACTCAGCGCCTATGTCTTATGGATTCACTTGAAAAAAAGATATGAAATGCACCCCGAACGCTGTCTCTCCTGCAGCATGCGAGGTGCATTTTTTTGAACCCTATCTTCTCTTTTCTTCTTTTGCGATTCTTTCCTCTTCCTTACCCTGTTCGATAAAGTGCTCCAGAAGGGCATCACCGTCGGGGCCGATCTCGATCTGGAGATCAATATTGTTCATGTAGTAAGTGTATGCGTTGAATTCTTTGGTGTTTCCTTCGTAGGTCTTTAGTGCTTCAATTTCTTCTTCAACTTCACTTGTAAGCGGAACCGTATCAAGCGCTACGGGGTAGCAGTTTCTGCATGGTTTATAGCCATCGTCTATCGCCTCCTGAAGTGTTATCGAAATGCAGCTCTTACGAAGACTGTTACAACCTGAGCTATGATAACAATCGCCTGTCTTGGTAACATACACGGTAGTATCACTACTTGCTCCCGCGCCTGCAGCATTGCTCTTTACCTCACCCGTTACAAACATTGCGGCAATCACGAGAAACGCTGTTATCACAGATAGATTTCTTTTCACAAACATCTCAATTGCATTTCCTCACTTTCTACAAATTATGTAATTGCAATTATAATCATGAGCGCCGACAAATGAAACAAACTCGGGATAAAAAGAATGTAAAAATATTTTCCCTAAAAATAAAAAAAGTATAGAAAAAATGCACTTCTTATGCTGATCTCTCCTGCAGCATATGAAATGCATTTTTCCCTGACTCTTTCCTTTTGCGTTATACCTCAGCCTTACCCTATCACTTCAACGTTAAATAATGATCAGGTTGGCCTATCCTGCCTACGCCCGGTACAGTCCATAAGCTCGAACACTGCATACCGAAACGCGACTGGGAAGTATGTAATTGCAATTATATATGTTCGGGTCACCAAATAAAACAAAAATGAAATTAAAAGATTATAAATTAATTTTTATTGATTGAGCGCCACGCAAAAACCGTTGATCTGCGCCTCTTTCTCAGCGTTTGGCGCTGCCTTGGGATCTATAAAAATTGAAGTAGCTTCAAAGCCGGGTATCTCAAGAAACTTCGCAAGTTTACCTATAGCTTTTGCTCCGCCCGATCCGGCCATGCAGGCATAAGCGCAGAATCTTTTTCCCGCGAGGTTTTTTCTGTTATCCTCGACGAAAGTACGAATCGGCGGTGTGAAAGTTCCTGCCCACACAGGGAAACCAAAAATGATGCGGTCATACTTTGAAAAATCAACACTGTAATCTTCAAGCTCAGGCTTTTCCGCCATGAGCGCACTCTTTCCGCCCCAGAAGAACTTTGCAAAACCCTTGTCGTTATAGGCTTTCTTGGGCACAAGGCGAAGTGTATCGGCATCTACCTTTTCTTTTACCTTGTCTGCAACGTACTGCGTGTTTCCTTCCATTGAGTAGTAAACTATCAGCGTCTTCATGCGACCTCCCTCTCTCTTCAATTGTCAGCATCCTAATTGCACTTCAATTGTAACGAACAATTTTCCGCTTGTCATTAATTGAATAAATCATCCATAAGCACTTCTTTTCCAATATAATTACTGTACATATTCTTTTTCACACCATACGTAGTAATCATGGTAACTATTATTGTGTTAGTGTTTTTAGTAGCTTTTCTGAAAACTTCAACCTTATTTTTTAGCGCAAGGTCATACGTTTTGTCTATCTCATATTCACGCCCTATAAGATTTTCCATAACGGCCTCCTGAACGACTTTTATCTTTATCTCTGTTTATTATTGAGATAAAGATAAAAGTCGTCATTTTTACTTGCCGCAATATTTCTTTATGGCCTTGTACGCGAATTCTGCAGTTCCGGTGCCGCCAATTTTATCTTTTTGATAGGGGCATACATGCTTCATTATCAAGTTATTTTGTGGCTCGTTCCATCTTCACATGAGGAATCCCGTCCTCCATAAAGACATCTGATACAACTTCAAAGCCTTCTTTAGCGTAGTAGCCAATGGCATACTCCTGAGCTTCAAGATATATCTTTTTTGCGCCAAGCTGTTCTGTCGCTATCTCTACGCCCTTATGAAGAATCTCTCGGCCTATTCCTTTGCCGTGTTCAAGCGTCACAACCCTTCCAATCTGTGCAATGCCGGATGCTTTGTCATTCCAGAATACTCTAAGGCATCCGGCCACACGACCACTGTCATTTATGCAAAAGACATGAATCGCGTCCTGATCTTTATCATCAAGGTCTTGGTATATGCACTCCTGCTCGGTTACGAATATCTCGAATCTGGTTTTCAATATTTCATAGAGCTCGCGTGTGCTAAGCTCATTGAAATGTTTTACGATCAATTCCATAATCAGTTAACCCTTATCAGAATTTAAGATTGTCACCAAGTACCGGAACTTTGCTTGCAAAGAATGAAAATTCTCCACTATCCAGAAGATTTCCGTTATCATCGGTAACTCTGATATCGAATACAAGGATGTGCTTACCTGTCTTAAGCTTCATGCACTCGCAGTAGATATACTCAGTGTTTACTGCAGGAAGTAAGAAGTTCAGATTCGCTGATACGGTCGTAACATAATGTCCGCTCATGCTTCCTGTTGCTCCCGCCATTGCATCGACAAATGAAAGAAGTGCTCCACCATGGATGCTTCCGTATGTGTTGTGCAATCTTGAATCAGCTTTGATTCTGGCTTTACTGTATGTTGAGCTTAATTCCAATATTTCAAAACCTATAAATTTATTGTATTCGTTTGCATATAATTCAGGGATTATCTTTTCCCTCATTGCATTTTCTTTTTCTGTGTGTGTTGGTCTCATTTTGGTATTCCTTCTTTCCTATTACTTAGCATCCGCATACTCTTTGTATCTTCTTAAAAAAGTCGATTTACTTATTCCAAGCATTTTGGATGCCTCTGCGCTTTTTATTTTTTTTGCCGAATAATCCAAGAATATATCTTGCGCGGCTAGTTTGTCTATCCTTATTCTTCCTCTGCCCTTATAATTGCCTTTCTTAGCCGAAGCGGCAATTCCTGCATTTCTGCGAGAATCATGGAATCTTCGTTCTGTACTATATATTGCCATCAATAACTCAAAGTACTGTTTTCTGTTTTTATCATCAACTTTAAATTCCGGTGTTAACACAGTATTTCCATAACATATAGCATCTAACATTTTTCTGCATATAACCGCACTTCGGTTTCCGAGAGCGTTTACCGAATCTGCTTCTATTGTTTTATCCTCCGGTCTTTGAACAAAAAGCTTATCGCCGGAATACTGAGTTTTTGTTCTTATAAGCCACTCTAACTGATTCAAATATTGCATATCGCAATCTTTTAGCAGTTTCCAAAGATCCTCGCGATTCTTCCCCGGAGCCCTTTCACTGATAAATACAGGCACTATATTTTCTCTTATATACGTCTTCTTTTTAAGACTCAGATCTATTCCGGGTATCCCCTGAAAATCTTTTACAGACAAAAGACTAATAACACTATAGTTAGGCTTTATCTTATATATAAAGCTTTCATCTTCGCGTTCGGTATAAAGAATTTCAGCGACCTTATAAATAATATTGTATTCATCTTTTAAACAAATATCTCCACGTGTCGTTATTTCTCTCATCTTATTAACCTCTTATCGCAAGTCTGTCAAAAGACTCTTTGAGAATTTTATCATAAAATCTAATGAGTTTTCGCGTCAATAGAGTTCCGTTTTATTTTTGACACACCTTAATCTTCTGCTATAATTTCATCTGCGTCAAAATTAAATCAGAACTCTATTGACGCACTTTTATTTATAAAAATAGGCAGCTATCCATTGCAAATAGCTGCCCCACACTTAATTCACTCCCATTTTTTTGTTCCAAATATCTGTATATTCATTTCTTTTCCTCACTTGTAACTTCTTAATATGTCCAGTCCCAGCAAAAGAGCTTTCTCGTGCGAATCCATTCCGAAATCGCGAAGATCGTATTCATGCACATTTGCAAGTGAATCTGCGGTAAACAGGAACTGTCCAAACTTTGCTCCACGCTTTCTGCAGCAGGCCGCGAGCGCCGAGCACTCCATCTCGACTACAGAACAGCCTTCTTCCAAGCGGTACTTCACCATATCTTTTGTCTCCCTGAAAAAGCCGTCGGTAGACCAGGTTGTGCAGGTCACAAAAGGAAGGTTGTGGGATTTGAAGCAGTTCTCGATAACTGATATCGGCTCTTCATCAAGCTCTATATATCTTGAAGCAGGCAGATACTGATACGATGTGCCTTCGCCGCGAAGTGCTCTTGTCGGAACAAGAAACGCATTCTCGGGTATATCAGCCAAAACTCCGCATGAACCGACCGCGATTACTTTTTTACACCCGCAATTAACAAGAAAATCCATCAGCCCCGTTGCGGCAGGAGCGCCAATTGTCGGCTGGACAAGGCAAATATCCTCTTCTTCCTCATGCAATATATAAACGTTCACGTTATGTGAGACGGTAATGTATTCATTTGCAATTTCCGCATCATGCTCTTTTGCATAATTATGTACAACATCCCCAAGGAAAGCAAACAAGCACTTCTCCGGAAGCTTTAAGTCCTCATTACCATGATTCGGCGTAATAACTTCCAACGAACTGTCATCATATTCAAGTATAGGTATCTCATTTTTTATAATCATATTGTCTCTCCTTATAATGTCAATTTACTTAATATAAATACTAACTTCTTTTTACGTCAATAAGGTTTCTAAAAATTTGATAAAAAGTCTATAAATATGCATTATTTTGTTTATTTTCATTGTAAAATTGAAATTGACCCCTTTATTGAGATTATTTCTTTTTTTTCATTTATTTAATAGTAATTTACTATCAACATCCATAGCGGAGCGTTTTTTATATCATAGGAAAGCAATTTTCTATGATATAAAAAAGTTTTCTTGATTTCTTCAAGGAGGTATCTATGGCGGCGAAATCTAATGTTAGTAGCAAAAATGCAAGCAGTAACATCAGTTTCAAAGACAGCATCAAGACAAAACTGGTCGCAATCTTACTGGCAGTTGCAGCAGTTCCTCTCACAATTGCCGTAATCGTAAGCTACCAGACTTCCACAACCAAGGCAAAGAATGATGCCTTAAACCTTCTTACTTCTGATGCAAAAGTGGTTGAAGGTAAATTTGCAACAATTGTCCAGCAGAATGTAATAGCACTCCAGACCTGTGCCTCAGCGCAAAGTACCGTTGATTATCTTAAAACTTTTAATATGAGCGGTGCTGAGAAAAAAAGTGAGCTTATCATGGCACAGATGGATGCCATCAATACGAACATCAATGATGGCAATACTAACTGCATTCTTTCTATTTCCACCGGTGATCAGCTTCTTAGAACCGACCGTAAAGAACACACAAATATAGCTGACAGAGCATATTTCCAGGAATGTTGGGCTAACAAAGCCATCGCTGTATCAGAGATTGTCGTAAGTAAAGCAGCCGGAAACAGAATAGTTATCATCATTGTTCCTGTCTTAGATCCGGAAACAGGTGAAATGATCGGTTCTTTGCAGCGAAGCTTTGATCTTAACGTATTGCACGAATTCCTTGCAGACAACGTTAAAAACGGATATATCCTCGATAAAGCCGGAACTGTAGCCGCACATTCGCAGTTTGAGATATCTCCTGAGGATGAGCCCATAGTACATACTGATGAAGAATACATGACTTCTTCTCTTACAAGCAACATTTTTAACAGTGTGATTGACGGCAAGCCCACATATACGGCATGGATAAAAGAGCCTGCAACAGGCTTCGTGGTCGCGGTTTCCGAGACAAACGCAGAGATAATGGGACCTGCAATTCGCTCAGCACTCACCGTTATAATAATCGGAATAATTCTCCTTATTGTCGCTACAGTTATTTCACTTATGATGGCAAAGAGCTTTACCGATCCCATCGCTGCAGTTAACGAATCACTCGGAGCTCTCGCTGACGGAAGATTTGTGAAGGTTGACAAGTTCGATAAGAGAAATGACGAATTCGGAACCATTTCCAAAGCTACCAACTCCGTCATCGGAACTCTTGACGATATAGTAAGCCATATAAAAGAATCTGCATCCAGCGTAGGAGTATCATCGGAAGAACTCTCCGATATGGCCAACCAGATTTCTCAGACAGCGGAAGATGTTTCAAACGCAGTTCAGGAAATTGCTTCGGGAGCCACACAGCAGGCGGATGAGATTCAGAGTGCTTCCGAAAATGTAAGTCTCATCGGCGACGCGGTAACTGAAGTACAGACATCTACCGGTAATCTTTCTGACCTTGCAGGTAAGATGAAAGAAGCATCCGAAGTATCAAGTAAATCACTTACATCTCTTCAGACTTCATCCGTTGAGATGACATCTAAGATAGATGATATTGCTAAGACCATTCAGGCAACTCAGGAAGCTGTTGATAATATCAGTGAAAAAGTTGAAGGAATCACATCGATCGCAACGCAGACCAACCTCCTTTCACTCAACGCTTCAATCGAAGCTGCAAGAGCAGGAGAAGCCGGAAAAGGCTTTGCGGTTGTTGCGGAAGAAATCGGAAAACTCGCCGACGATTCCAAGGCAATGGCTGACGATATCATGAAAGAAATGAGCACACTTCTTGAACAGAGTAAAGCTGCCGTTTCTGCTGCCGAAGATGTAAAGAACGGAAATAACGAGCAGCAGATTGCTATCGGAGAAACACTCGATGCCGTAAACGGAATGCTTCAGGACATCGGAAGCACTGTAGGCGGAGTAAAAGATATTTCAAACGGCGCCGACACCTGTGCTTCATCCAAGAATGCCGTAGTCGACACTATGAGTGCTCTTTCAGCCATCTCTGAAGAAAACGCCGCTTCTTCACAGGAGACGGGAGCATCCATGCAGGAACTTTCCGCTACAGTTACTACTCTTGCATGCTCAGCCGACAACCTGAAAGATATCGCCGAACAGCTCAATGAAGAAATAAAGTTCTTCAAATCATAAATCAACATGGCTCAGCATAACCAAAAGGAGACGGTCGCATCAATATCAATGGCCGTCTCCTTTTATTTTATTCACCGCTCAATTCTCTATTTGTCATAAACATGGAAACAAATGTCCAGATCAGGTTCTTGATAATAAGATTCCAGATTACTCTGACTATCAGATATGGAAACAAGAAAATCCCGATTGCAGCCCATATAAGGCCAAAAACAATATAAAAGAAAAAAGATTTTCCGAAGATCATTAATATGGCTACCTTTCTAAATAAAAGAAAACAGGGGATGTCACCGTTTTCCTGCGAATCTACGCAAAACATGCGGAACATCCCCTGCATTTATGTCTGAGACGATCATGCTTTTTCAAGCACAGATACGTGCTCTTGCACCTGTATCCAAAACAATGATGTCTTCCATAGATACTTGAAAGATCATTGCAAGAGCAATAAGGTTGTCAATGGTAGGCATTGTTGTTCCATGCTGCCATTTGTAGATTGCCTGTGGAGTTGCAAAACCAAAAATGTGCTGCAATTCTTTAACAGTCAATCCAGCTGCCTTTCTCATCCTTACAATATTTCTACCTGTAGCCGCCATATCTATGGAAGGCATTGTTATCATCTCGTCCTCCTATTCCGGCATCCGCCAAAGAGATGGTTTCTCCTTGACGCGATGCCTTTATGTATTTAAAATGAGTATTATTATGTCAATGGATTATGTTTTACAGTTTCTCTGAGTACATATTTTTATGTCCTCCTAGCCCCTTGTATGTCATAGGTTTCTCTGTTCAATGTATTTTCTTTACAATTCTGTTTTTAGATGATCTCTAAGCTTTCCTCAACAAAAATCTATTTAGAATCAGCACTTTCTCTCTACAATGGGCTGCTGTTTTGCGCCCCTTCCGTTACAACTCCACCTGTCTCAATATAATTATGTGCATCAAAAAGCTTAAACCCGAATTCATTTCCGTTATACCAAACCAGCAATCAAGTTCATTAAACGCCTCTTCTCTTCACCCTGTCCCATTTACACGTATAGTCTGATCGTTTGGTTTTATATAAATACGTTCCGAATCCGATATCGGTGCAGCCAACTAAAGAACTGTCTACCTGTAAGAATTATATGTGGTTCCTATGGCTCAACCTCTACCGGACCGAACGCCGGTCATAATTTCGGTCGTATAACCTCTGTCGCAGGATAATCACATATCCGTCTTGTCTATTTAGCTATCTCGTCTTTGACTATCCTTAAAACAAAAGATTTTACTATAGTCTCCTTTCACTACGGATCATTTTCCAAAAACTATATTGTTCAACAAAATCATTGAACAGTACACGAGGAGGGATTCGAACCCACATGCATTTCTGCCGCTGACTTTACGTCAGGTGCGATTACCGGTTTCGCACTCGTATAAGGAATTACAAGCTTCACCAGGCTCGAAAGAACCTCGCCAAATGAACTCGTATGGTTCGCACTAAACTCGGTAACACCTCGTTAAGTGCTCTACACAAAAAACCGCTTGCCTTCATACAAGGCAAGCGGTTTGCTTTTATGTTTATCTATATGCTTTGATTCTTTATTGAATCTCTGCTAAACCAACATCTTCCAGCATCTGCTTTGTCTTATATGAACGCACAAAAGAAAATCCCCACTCGAATCGTTTAACGAATGATGATTTTTTAAAGGATTTCATATTTTTTTTGCAGAACATGCTATTGAATGTTGTCACTTTAATTCTTTTTCCTTTCCCAGAGCCTTTTTGCAAGCCCCGTTTGTAGCTTATGAATGTATGATAGCACCATTTCAAAAAACTGTCATTATACTTCTGGTATAAATATATAAGATGTCAGATTATTTGCATCATATGGCCATATTTGTTACTTGCTTTTTAACATATCTACTGCTATAAATATCTGTATAAAGGCGAATACCGCCAATTTGCAATAAACGGAGGAAGAAAAGGTATGGTCAAATTATCAAAGCGCATCGGCTCACTCTTAACAGGTGTAGCAATGTTCGCTTGTTCATTGTATATAATACCGCCAATTACGGCTCACGCCGAGGCTATAACGCCCGAATCAGGCAGTGTTTACTATCTTAAGAGCAAAAATAGCGGATTATATCTAACAGTTGAGAACGATTCCGCAACAAATGCCGCTAACGTAGTGCAGTCTAAGGGAACAGGCTCTCCCGGTCAGAAATGGATCTTAGAGGAAAACAGCTTGGGAACATATCGCTTGCATCCCGCAACAGATACATCAGGCGGCATGTCTCTTGATGTAGCATACGGTTCGGCAAAGGATGCGACCAACGTTCAGATTTATTCCAACAACGGTGCTTCCGCACAGAACTTTAAGCTCGTAGAGGCAGATTCCAAAAAGGGCTACTATATAGCAACAGAAGCTTCTAACTTTGCATCCGTACTTGATGTAAACAGAAAGAGCACTTCATCGGGCGCAAATGTACAGCAGTACAGAAACTTAAAGCAGAGCAATCAGATCTGGTACTTTGAAAAAACTGATATGCCTTCCGGCGGCAATTCTTCCAAAAACAAAAGAAGTAATAACAGCAATTCCGGAAACAATACATGGAATCAATGGTGGAATAACAATAGCAACAACAATAATAACCAACCCGCAGATCCGCAGCCTGCTAATCCGCAGCCAAGCGGCAACAGCTCAAACACTGCTTCAGCAAAGCTTGATTCAACATATCCTCAGCAGCAGATGCAATTCCAGAACTGCTCTGACGGAAAGTACGTAACTGCAAACGGCGGCTCGGTTACAACAAGTAATTCATCTTCAGCAAACACAAGATGGGTCATTGATTATATAAGTAACGATTCATTCAGAATTATAAATGTAGCAGACGGAACATGCCTTACTCAGGCAAACAACGCAGTGTCCACGGCACCTGCTTCTTCTAATGATAATGCTCAGTGCTGGACCATAGCTTCCGTAAAAGCTGACGCAAACGGTATTCCTCTTAACTACAAGATCGTAAGTAAGACCAACAACTCACTTGCGCTTACTCTTTCAGGAAACAACTATACCCTTAGCTCTTTTAACGGATCTGCAGCGCAGTGCTTCAGACTTAATTCATACGGTGCAGAGGGCTTTGCGGGATACAGTCTTGATATGAGCAAAAGAGAAAAAGCATCCGTAACGGGTGGTGTTCTCGGACAGGTTGTAAAAGTAAACAACCTCTCAGATTTACAGCGTTGTGCTCAGGGCTCTAATCCATGCACAATCGTAATAACCGGTGACATATCGGCAAACTCACTTACAAAAGTATCGGTTGGAGCAAATAAGACCTTTATCGGATCTTACGGCGCACATACGCTTAACAACATACACTTTAGAAACATATCCGCTTCAGGAAACAATATATATAAGAACATTACTTTCGCGCACTCTGTAAACATCAACGATAACGACGATATTCAAATGTACATTACAGACGGAAATAATTTCTGGCTCGACCACTGCTCATGGACAGGCCATGACATGGCAAAAGACGGAAATATTCACGGAAATGACAAAGACAAGTTCCTCTATGTAGGACTTAAAGCAAACTTCGTATCAGTTACAGGCTGCTACTTCGGCGGACATAAATACGGTCTTATCCTTGGTTATCCCGAAGAGAACGGCGCTCCTACATATAACGGATATCCTTGCATGACTATATGCAACAGCTACTTCAACGGTACTCAGACCAGAGCACCGGGACTTATGAGATACGGTTATTTCCATTGCTATAATAACTTTGTCTACAACTTTAATATAGGATATACACCTTATACCAATTGTAATATCTTCTCAGAGAATAACTTCTTTGATAAAGGAAGAGATTCAGGCGGTGTTGTAAATGATATGGGCAGAGGAAACTTCACAGACCAGGGTTCTGTTCTTTCTTCAGACGTATCAAGACTCAGCATCGGAGGCTGTAACTGGAGGCCTTCATCCAACTACGGTTACAGAGCAAGAAACGCAGCAGATGCCAAAGCATGGGCTACAAGCCATGCAGGTTCTCAGAACTCTCCTTTAGTATATGCAATTGATTGAGTTTCCACCAATAAAACGGGTGCTGTCAGATGACAGCACCTTAAATATTTCATATTCATTTGTTTTAAGCCAAAAGCTTATCCCCGATACAGAACAACTTTTTCGTTTCTTTCTTTGAAAAGAGCTTCTATAAGGCTGTGTCTTTCGCAAAAAGAATCGCGTTCGCTGTCTGTTACAACAATTACCATGTCATATTTCTTGAGATTATATATGTAGCTTTTCCTATCATTGGCATAAAAGCTCTTTATCCTATATCCGCTTTTTATCGGATATCCATCCGCCCTGCAGATTCCTATAGGACTGCGGGTTGTAGAATAGGTATAAACGTTGGCCTTTGTATTCCTCTCGATTATCTCGCCAAGAACTATTGCAGGATACATGCACTCTTCCGTTCCGAGTATCAGGATACTGCTGCAATCACATTCTTCTGCCAATTTCTCCTGGATCACATAATCATATGCAAACATCTTGCAGTTTTCCACATATTCCCTTGTATTTACCCCAAGTCTCGGATTCATAAGATTTACGCGTGAACTCAGACTCTCATATCTTCCCACGCCTATTTTCTCATTTATTTCATCCGCTTCGCATATGTCGTATTTTTCCACATCCTTGGAAAAATCGGTATCATCCGGCTTAATAAGTGAAATAACTTCTATGCCGTCTGCTTTCATCTTTTCGTTTTCTTCTTTTGTCGCACGGTCAATGATCGATGCCACGACCAGCTTCTTTTTACCGATTTCCGGATATTTCTTCTTTAACTGTTCTATGTAGTTGATTATTGGTTCATCAGTTGAGATCTCATCATCAACAAATACGATAGTCTCTGTATTCGCAAACCATTTCTCCAGATGTGAAGCAAGCAGCCTTTGATCGGTAACATGACTCTTTTCCTCCTGGAACTCGATCCATTCCGATTCCTGCAAAATATTGTCTCTGGTCGTATGAATATAGATACAATCATCCGGCATTTCTTCTGCAACAGCCATCCCCACAGCAGTTGCAGTTTCCGCAAAGCCTATAACAAGCCTTGTCTCCGGATATTTTTCGCTCACTAATTGTCCGAATGAGCGAAGCATGTCCATAGCATCAGATGGTTTTACCGGCAAATGCTTGCCCTGTAAAGGATCCACCAAAAGATATGTTTTTTCCGTATCGTGAAAACACTTCGCCAATCTCAACAGCTCATGTTCTGTATAATTCCTCACTTTATCTCCTTGTAAACATATCCCCACTCAAATACTCTTTCCTTTTTAGCGTTATCTGTAAAAGCACCGCGGTTAACCTTGTAGTAACCTTTACCCCTTAAGTACACTTATATCATACTTATAATGATTACACAATAATTAACTGTGTGTATTTATATTTTACATATTTTAATATGATTTATCAACTAAAAAATATAAATTTTTTTCAACAAAATTGAACAAAAAAACTGTCGCCCGAATCCACTGAATCCATGGGCGACAGTCCTCATTATTACATAATTACATTATTGTTTTATTATAAAAACACATTATTACAGATTTACATTAAACAGGTTTCTGAGCTGGTTTACAACGTCATCACTGTTAGCTTTGATCTGAGCCGCTTCGTTGATACCCGAAAGTGTCTCAAGATCTTTTACATTGTCATAGTTGTATGCAATGCTGTAAACAGGGATCTTAAGTCCGCCGACAACATCTGTGATACGCTCCAATGAATACCCCGTATTCTGGTCACCGTCTGTAAGAACAAACAGCATAAGCTTTGCATCAGGAACCTGCTCCTTATAATCCTCGAGCATCTGCATACCGGTAAGAACCGCGTCATATGTTGCAGTTCCGCCACCTGCAGAAAGATTTTTTACCTCACCTGAGAAGTATGCTCTCTGCGTTGAATCAAACTGAGCTATCGGAAGATTTACAGAAACTCCGTTTGAATAGCTTACAAGTCCGATATGATGATCTGAACTTATATATGAAGATGAACTTATAAGTGACTGCTTAAGTGAATTAAGAGGCTCACCGTCCATTGATCCCGAAACGTCTGCAACGAATACAGCTACAATGGGCTTACCACCGTTTTTGTTCTGCTTCCAAACTTTCTGTGCAGCGATATAATCAGCACCTGACATTCCTGTGTCCTGAGCGGCATAATCGTCATCCTGATTGAATCCCTTATCAGTAGCGAGCTTCTGCATATCAGCACTCTTGCAGAACTCAACAAACATATTTGCTGCTGCCTTTTCCTGATCGTTAGTCCACTCAAAAGTATATACAGGATGATCGTGTCTTATTCCAACAGGAGTATAAATGTAATTCTTGAGCTCAGGAGTGTTTGAATAAGCCTGTCTCTCCATTACCATCGCATTTATGATGCCTTTTGCAGCCTGGTTTCTGAGAACCGCTGTTGTGTAAGCAACCGGAGGAGATTTCTTCTGATACTCCATAAGTGCATTTGTAGCGGTATCTGAAAGAGGATTTGAAGCATCAAATGATGCAAGCATCGCACAAAGAACGTTAAGTCCTGTTGATGATGTGTAAGGATTGGTATATGCAAAAGTAATATCGCCTGCGTTAGCTGCCGCAAGAACATTTCCTACGGTAACATCGCCGTACTTTTCCTTAAATGTATCAAAAACATCTTTTTTAATAAGGATACCTGCAGTATTGCCTGCTATACGGTCGGCAATTGTCTCAGTCCTGCATCCCGAAGCATCAAGCATCATTCCCCATGCGGCATTACTGGGAATGAATACGTCAGGCTGATAGCCGCCTGCTGTAATGTATGTTACAACTTCACCTGATGTGATCTTACGAACCGATACAGAAACGCTGTTGCCGTCTATCTCATAGCCTGCCTTATTAAACTTCTCGGCAACTTCATTTATCCAGTTATCGGGAGCATCGGCTGAAAGCTCTGTTGCAGCAGCAATCTCGATATTGATCTGTCCGTTACCTGTAACAGTGATCGGAAAAGTATCGATATCTGCAAGAGTGTCTGCTTCAGAAACATCTTCGGCGTAGATATCCAGAACAGGATTTGAATTGGTATCAACGGAAACCTGTGTCATAAGAGACTTAAGTTCCTTTTTGGCCTCATCCTCGGTAAGTTTGCTCACAACACCATCATTGTGACCGTTGCTACATCCAACAAGCGATGTTGTAACCATTGCCGTGGCAAGCAACATTGATAAAACTTTCTTTTTCATGAATAAATTCCTCCCTCTTCTATCTGCGTAGTAAGAGCATTCTTATATACTTCAACCTCATTTATGCTACTTCCACTGTCTCCCTGCGAGTTGAGGAATTCAGTTACCGCAACAATAAACTCCTTTGTAGTCTGTAAAAGTCTGTTGTTATCTTCTGCACAATTCTTAGCTGTAAGTTCAACAACATCAAGATCGTTCTGTGTATTCGGGCTCGAAACCGTCATTATATTAAGAAGCTTTCTGACATTTCTGCAGATATGCTGCTCAACACCGTCAAGCACTTCCTCTGTGTCCCTAAGTGCATCTGCACCGTTGCTGTCCAAAAGATTTTTTAGCCTGAGCTGGTAATCATCCATCTGCGCCATAGTCTCTTTTACACTCTTAAGAGCTACGTCCATCTCCTCTGCTTCCTTCGGATTAGTCGGCGAAACGACGCTCAGCCACTTATCACCCTCTGTGATCAGACTGTTCCTGATCTGAACAGGATCAAGCTTTCCCTTCACTTTCAAAACAGGACCTGCGTTTGAATCGGCAGACTCAACCGCTTCCAGTTTCCTAAGTTCAGCGCGCGATTTAAGGAGGATAGCCAGTGTACCCGCACCTGCGGCAATTCCCACTATCAAAAGAATAGTCGTAAGTGCCGAAAGCACTCCGAAAAGACGTATTCCGGCGTAGACAACAAGTATGTCCGTAAACAGTCCGACTACTATCTTCAAAACAAGTGCAACAACGAAAATAGTCGCTCCGATTCCAAATCTAACTACATTCTTTTTAAATTTATCCAGTAAAACATCTTTATTCATGTAAGCTCCTTAGCTGCAGCCTGTAGGTCGCTGCACCTCTTCAATATTTCTGCCATAAGTACCTGTTTACCTGATTCATCCAACGCTTTAAGCGATACGCTTATTGAATCCGCGATCCCCGAAAGCTGCCCGTGCAAGCCATCAAGTAGCAATATCTGCTGCATTATCACCTGTTTCGTTACGCTATCCGATTCGTCAATCCCTGATAGTGTGTCATTCATATCGGCCTTTAGAGCCTCTATCATGGATTTAAGATACCGTAATCTCGGCACAAGCAATCTTAACTGCATATCGTCGCCCTTTTGGGTACAGCCGGATATCTTATTCAATATATCCTGAAGCGAGTCCTGTATCTTAGCTATCTCATCAGGATACTGCTGTATTTTCCCTGCAAGTCGTTTGTCCATTCCTAATCTCCCAATAATAGCGCACAAAAAAAGAGCCACTTTCCTAAAAATACTAAAAAAGTGACTCTTAAAGTCTTAAATTTTCTGCCTGCCATCGCACTTTTTATCGATTTTACACACAAAAATATTAACCTTTATGCAACATTATATTCATTTTTGGTGCGACTTTCAACATATATTTTTTTGTCAGATACCCTCAAGAATTGTCTTAAGGTAATCCATGTATTTGTAGTATTCTTCGTCTGTGCTGAGGTGCTCAAGTATTATAGGCATGTCCTTGTCTAAGTTTTTTCATCATCCAGTATGCATCTGCATATGTGCCGTCGGAATATTTCATACTGTCGGGGAAAGTGCCGTTACTATATCATATTTTGCCGAGTACTTATAGCATTTCCTGTAATTTAGCCGCAAGTCTGTCCTTGGGAACGGCGCCCATCTCATCAGAAACAAGCTCACCGTTCTTGATGAATGCAAAGTACGGAATGCTCATAACTCCGTATTTCTGAGCAAGCTCAGGCTGCTCATCTACATTAATCTTACCTACTTTCGCCTTGCCGTCATACTCTTTTGCAAGTTCCTCAACTACAGGTCCCATCATCTTGCAAGGTCCGCACCAATCCGCATAGAAATCGATAAGTACCGGTACTTCACTATTCATAACTTCTGTATCAAAATTTTCATTTGTAAATCTGTATTCCATCTTTTTTACCTTTACACCCACTAATTGCAGGCGCCTTTCCTTTTACTTGTTTGAACTATTATTTTTTTCAATCTTCTCTGCAATTACCAGATAACAATATCCAATCCCCGCATAAATAGCGTAAAGCAGCGGAGGAATGATAACATAGATGACGTTTTTCTTTTTGATTCCAGCACCGGGTGCAATTACAAAATCGTGTGTAATTGTATTCATGACGCATACCTCTTTATCTGTAACAATCATTTTCGCTTGAGCTTTTACAAAATTATATTGCACACAATCTAAAATGTCAAGCATTAGAAACCCGCGCCCATGGCGCGCAAACCTAAAAGGGTCTGACCCTCAAGTCAGACCCTCAAAACGAATTTTTTTACAAGCTGTTCGCTAAATTCATAAAGTTTTTTGGCAAGATTCATATCTTTCGATCTTCGCGATGAGTAAGCAATCTTGCATCTGTAAAAATATTCCCCTGTAATATCTTTTACCGAATCATCAGTAACAAGAAAGATGGCTGTCCTCGCGCCTTCGTCACTTAGTGCCTCCACCGTAGCCATTCCCATACCGGAATTTGCCCCGGTTACTATTGCGAGTTTGTTATCCATTCGTCCCATAATCTACCTGCGCTTTCGCCTATTGCTGTATATACTTTAATTTCATACCTTTGAAAACTAATACCATATTATTGCAGATAAATTCAACCTCTTTTTCTCATAAACAGGCATACAACTAAATCATTTACCATCTAACAATTTATTTTCGTATTCATTTTCCAGTGACATCCACGCATAATCTGAAATGAAACCGCTTGGTACATCCTTTTGTCGATCAAGCTTTTTTATTGTTCGTACTCCATCAGCAATATAGTCTATCTCATAGTAACCATCAGCTGATAAAAGCAATTTCCCTGAAACATCATACTCATCACTATGAGTAGTCTCTATTAAAGACTCTCCTCTGTCTCTATATATTGCTTCTGAAATTGCTCTATTAACAAATTCGCCCATAGTTTCACCCATAGCGTTTACATGAGCTTTAATGAATTCAAGATTTCCCTTTTCCGTACGGACACTGATCTGATCGGTTAAATTCACATATCTTCGCGTAGCCTCTTCTTGTACTTCAGAATTAATTTCCCCCATCTTTTGCCTCCCAATCTCTTAATCTGGCTAAACTATAGTCTTATAATCATCTGATGGTTTGCAAATCATTAACCCGAACACGGCTAACCTCCGTTACAATATCATTTTCAAAATGAATATATAACATCTCATGTCCTTTAAAAACACTGTACCCCATTATGTAATCCCAATAATAATCTGCATCATCCATATTACCGGTAGTACTGTGATATTCATCACATTTTCCTAAAAGCTGATTTATTTCTTCAGTATTCATTCCAATTAAATTATTGCTTTTGACCAAATCATCATACATAGTATGGCGCGTAGTTCTATCGCCTTCCTTCCATTCATAACTAATGAACGGCGTTTGTGGACCACTGCTCATAAAAGCGTGAAAATATATAGCGAATAAAACACCACTCAGTAGAATAAAAAAACTAACTATACCTATTATTAAAATAATTATCTTTCTACTCTTGTTTAGGGAATTCATAATCCACTCCTTGATATGTACACAAAAGCCACTGCATAAATATTTTTTTGGCTTTTTGTACGTCTGTTCCATTTCCTTCTTGAATATAAATGCTTCCAACAGATTTTTCTTCAATAATCTTTCGCGTATTTATAATACCAATGTCAGCATGACCATTACCCATATTTTCCCAAAATTCAACTGCACGATGCCTACTATCATTATCAACATCTGTATAATAAGATGCCCAAGTGTTCATGCCAAAATCTCCGTTTTTGACCATTCGTTGATATATATTAAAAGAACGTATTTAAGCTAAAATCATGCAAAAATACGCTCTATTTTCATTATTTGCCATGTGTTACATCCATCTTAAAAGTCATCCAGAAATCCTCTGCAAGATTCCCGCCACATCAACTCCGGGATGTGTGAGGTACATTCGACAGATACTCTCTGCGAGTTCTTCAGATATTTTAAGTTTCTTTGCGATTTCCTGATAGGACTTTCCGCTATCAGTCATGGACATTGCTCTGGAAATAATCCTATCGATGTTCTTGGGAAGTTTGGATTCTGTGGTTGATCCCGAAGTCGCAATAACCATCTTCTTAAATTCAAAATCCTCACGTCCATTCACCTCAAGAATCGCATACGATATTTCTTGTCCTGGTCTGCGCTTTCCGCAGCATCCGGGGTTAAACCAGACTACGCCTTCCTTCTCAACAAGGCTATATTTATGGCTATGTCCGTATATAACTATAGAAACTTCTGCCGGAAGCTGAGTTATCTTACCCTTGTTGTGAATCACAAATATCTTATTACCTAGATAATCTAAAGTAGCACTCTCAGGAATATCTTTTGCCCACTCTTTATCCGCATTTCCTCTAACAACCGTTACCGGCGCAATTTTCTCCAGCCCCTCGATCACGCTTTTATCATCTATATCTCCTGCATGAATTATGTAATCCACACCGCGTAATCCTTCAATAACTTCCTGTCTCAGAAGTCCATGCGTGTCAGATACTATTCCTATGCGCATAAATATCCCCCTCATGCCGCTTTACTCAGCTTTTTTTCTTCCTGACTCTATAAGTTCTTTCTCAAAAGCCTCAGGGTTCTTCAGATAGTAATCCTGATGATACTCTTCCGCCTCGTAAAAATTCTTATAGGGCAAAAGAGCTACGTGCGTCTCTTTACCTGCGTTCTTTTCAATCTCTTCGAGTTTAATACTTGCCAGATTCTTTTCATCTTCATCGTTATAGAAAATCGCAAGAGTATATGAAAAACCTTTATCAATAAACTGGCCTTCGGAGTCGAACGGATCAACGTTGGCAAAATAAATATCCAACAACTTTTCAAACGAAACTTTCTCAGGATCGTAGACAAGCTTGATTGTTTCTCTATGACCTGTCTGCTGATGCTTTACCTGTTCATACGTTGGATTTTCTTCACTTCCACCCGCATAGCCACAGATTACCTTGTCAACTCCGTACATCTTGTAAATCGGCGTAACGCACCAAAAACATCCGCCCGCAAAATATGCCTCTTTCATTTTATCTTTCCTCTGTTCCTTATATAATCGAATTTAATAAGCACTGATTGTAATAAATCCATGCTTTATTATAATATATCGTAGCTTATGGCAAAACGAATTGTTTTTTAATAAAAGTGCAAAGGAGTTTATGATGAGCGAAGTGTTATATGCAATAGGCGTTGGCCCGGGAGATCCGGATCTGCTTACATTAAAGGCTGTTAAGACATTAGAAAAAGTAGATGTGATTGCTTGTCCTGCAAAAGATAATGAACCGGGAATCGCATATACAATAGCCTTGCAAGCCTGCCCCAATATAGCATCGAAGAAAACGCTTTCTCTTAATTTTCCGATGCAAAAAGAAAAACTGACGGATGCGCATAATAGTGCCGCAGAGAAGATCATTGCAGACCTAAGATCCGGCAAGAGCGTAGCATTTCTTACTTTAGGCGATCCCGGTTTTTATTCGACATTTTCCTACATTTCCGATGCGGTAAAAAAATCCGGTTATAACATCGAAATTATAACCGGAATTCCTTCTTTTTGCGCTGCGGCCGCCAAAATTGGATTATCAATTGCCGAAGGTGATGAAGCTGTAATGATCACAGCCGGCGAATACAAAACTTTTGACGGAACGCTTATAATCATGAAAGCCGGCAGTAAACTAAAAGAGTTGAAATACGCAATAAGAAATGACGGAAAAACTGCGTATCTCATTGAAAACTGCGGCATGCAAAATGAAACTGTTTATTCAGGTGTGGATGCAATACCGGATAAAACAGGCTATTTCTCTATCCTGATAGTAACCGCTTAATTATAATTTAGGATTACTTACCCTTTTTTCCCATATGATCCACTATCACCAGATACACATATCCCATGATGATAAGGAAAATAAGCAATGCCAATATCCACCATACACATCCCATAAAAGGTGACTCTTTTATAAATCCAAACGCTCCGGCAGGACTTCCCCAATTTAGGAAAAAGTATGGGTATGTATTTCCTTCATAGAAATCCCAACCTCTGACATAGCCTATTCCGGCATATATCACATATATAAGCGGCGGAATGATCACGTAAAGGACATCCTTCTTTTTGAACTTTACTCCGGGAATGATAACAAAGAAATCTGCAATGGACGCTATCGGAACAACAATATGCGCAAGCACGTTATGCAGATCCCATGCTTCCGGTCCCGAGGCCGGCGCAAGTACCGCAATAAATACAACGCCTGTGAGTGTAATGGCAACAGTTCCCACATACTTCACAATGTAATGTAATTCGCTTATCTTTTTGTTTTTCACGATCAAGTATAAGCCCACAGCACATATAACCGCTATCACAATATTTGATTGATTGGTGAAATACATAAAGATATTGAGGCCGCAAAAGAATACATTTCTGTCTCCGTAAGCACTTATGCCGGTTCCGATAAACGCAGACAATATTACGATCACCTTTAAAACACAGCTAAGCTTTTTTTGGGTGCTTGTCATTTCATTCATGTAGTATCCTTCTCCCTTCCTGCAAAGTCCTATATATTCTCTCTTTCTTTTTATACTACATTCTTTATAAAAAAATAGCCATACATATCTATTCGATATATACATATATTATAAACGTTTTTTTGTAAAAAGACCTCATCAAACTGTATACCAGCCTGATAAGGTCTTTTAATCATATTTCAGTATTCATTTATCAAAATCCGAAGAATCTCTTTATTATTGCTCCTATTATCTTCCAGATCGAACTTCCGGAATCTTCTTCCTCAAACATGTAGTCAAAATCTACTGTATCGGTTCCCTGCGTGCTTGTATCAAATCCCTGAGTGTTGCCGCATGTATTTCCGTTTGTATATCCGGGTCCTATCGGTGAAGGCTTGTATCCTGTACTGTCACCACCACAGGATGTATCTGTCGGCCATGTTCCGTTATTGCAATTACCTTCTGTTATTCCGAACGGCCAATTACCGTTGTTTCCGTTATTACTGTCTAAGCCGTTATTGCCACTGTTGTCATTGCTGCTATTATTGTTGTTATTATCGGATGATGTATTATTGTCCTTGTTATTGTTTTCATCACCACGATAATTTGTATCGGTTGAAACTCCTGAGCTGATCACATCATCTTTCTTGTCAGATGTGTCTGTAGGCTGAGCAGTATTTCCGTTTGAAGCACTGTCAGTTGCATTCTTATTTGCGTTATCCTTGTTATCGGTTACCTTTTGAGAATCAGTCGATGTTTCTTTATTTCCGTTGTCCTTATTTGAATTCTCTTTATTGGCATCATCCTTATTAGCATCTTCTTTTTTGTCATTATCCTTATTCTCGGTAACCTTCTCGGACTCTGAAGGTGTCTCATCAGTCTTCTTGTCAGGTTCAGGTGTTACCGCTGAAGTATCTTCCTTCTTCTCAGGTTCGGGTGTTACATCTTCTTTTTTCTCTTCCTGAGCAGGTGTAGGTGTACCGTCAACGCTTGATATCTTAACTTTATATGTAAATCTTGTATCGCTCTCAGTTGTCTTTGAGTTCCAGTCTGTGTGATATCCCTTAAGTCTGTCGGGTGTTGCACAAACTACAAGATAAGCCGCCGTCTCATCGCCATGAAGTGCGATTGTTCCTTTTCCGCTGCTGAAAGTCTCTGAATAACGAGTCTTGTTGTCAGCTGTATTTGTAACCAATGTTACTCTGAAATCAGATCCCTGTACTCCTGATGTGTTAACGAAGTCTGCAGAGATTCCGCCCTTCTTAAGATCAACATTAAGAGGGATTACGTTAAATCCGGTCTGCATAGGAGCCTTGTTTGCAGGAACTGCCTGGTAGCCCTGTGCATCTGCTCTTTCAAGAGTTGTATAGATCTTCTCACGATTTCCGGGTTCTCTCAAAGTCTCATTGTTGAGATGCTCAAGATAGAACTTCTGTCTGCTGAAATCCATAGTTGCAAGTCTCTTTGACATTCCGCCGAGGATTGTCTTGATTGGCACTCCTGAAAGTCTCTCGATTGTTGCATACATGGAATCGTCTTTCTGCTTGTTTTCCAAGATCTTATGAATAAGATCCATTCCAAGTCCCTGGATGTTATCAGGGTTCTCTGAAATATAAAGGAAGATCGGCCATGTGTCATACCAGTTGAGCATATGAGGCACATAGTAATCCGCATTTATCAAATATGGTGAAAAGAAATCCGAATAAGGTCCAAACTTCTTACCATGATAGCAATAATATTCACTTCCGAGGAACTGATCTCTGAACCAGTTAGCTGTTGACTCATACCAAGGATAGTCGATTGTTCCGCCCTGATAGTAAGTAAACACATGTGCAAGCTCATGAGGAAGTACCCAGCTTGGATTAGGATCGGATACTACCATTGCTCCCGGTGCAACAAAAAGGAATCCAAAGCCCTCTCTGTCGGTGTTCATATATGCCCAGTTATCTTCAAAGGCTCTAAGTCCTGTATTTGAAATATATACGTTAGTCTTGAATTTTGAATTGCCCGATACTCCGATATCTTTCATCTTAAGTTCCTGAGTATAAAAGGCGTAGATGTTTTCAAGATTTGTCAGATTTCCCTTGATGAATTCCTCATCAATTCTAATATTAGTTGAGTTGCTTTTTCCCCATATAATCTGGAAATGCTCAGAAGCCATACGGTTTACGCTGTTGTCAGAAAGTGAATAAAAAGCATCACGTACTTTGTAAGCGTCATTTCTTGTAAGATCGACAATATTTGAAGAAGCGACAGGTGTTGTTGAGATAGTGTTAACCGGTGCTGCTTCTATATCAATACTTTGAACCGGCGAAATTGCCAGCACCGCAGCCATTCCGACTGCCGTAAAAGTAGATAATAAGGTTTTTTTGTTCATATTGTACCCCCAATAGCAATGTAGGTAGTGTCATACATTTTATAAGAGACATTGCTAACGGGCATTTAACAATTTTTCGTAAATCAAAATGCCTCAAAAAATAAACTTTTTCAGTAAATATACCCCCAACGTCTAAATACTCAAGTTTCTCTCATAATTAACTCGACACCAACTATTAATATATTTGTTACAAACATTACTTTACCATTAACCTTTTATGAAATCAACCAATATAGGCTCTGATGTGTCGCACAATATGCAACAAAAAAGGAAACGCCTCGCAGCGTTTCCCATACTTACTTATTTTTTGAGATCCAATCATCAAGCGGTAACCAGTATCCCTTGGCCTTCAGCTCTTCTTCGATTATATCAAGCGTAGCTTCATCATCTGCGCTTATTACGTGATAATGATATCCACTTGTTGCAGAGCTTAACGTTTTAGATTTACCGGATTCAATCGCTTCCATAAATTTTTTTGCCTCACGGCGCGAACTGACATTGAGTGGTGCCTCCAGCCTGTTATAATATCTGTGATTTATTATAGTGCTCTCTGCACATCCTCCGTTATCAACTATCGTAAACAACTCATCCAGAATCTGCTCATCTGTGTGCCGGCTCTTTATTATCCTTTCACATCTGCTATCTGAATTAATGATATACCCTCGATTAGTGGATATAATATTTACACCGTTTGCCCTGATAAGTGCAATATCCGTGACCACCACCTGGCGGCTGACTTCCAACTGTTCAGCCAAAAATGTACCGGACACAGGCTTGTCAGATTTTTTTACAATCTCAATTATCTTATTTCTTCTGGCCTGTCCATCCATATGCCCTCCTATATTACGTGCAAGTTCTTCATTGAAATATCCAAGATCGGTGCCGCATAAGTAAGAGCACCACTTGATACATAGTCTACTCCACTATCGATAATATTTAAAATGTTTTCTTTTGTAACATTTCCGGAACACTCTGTTTTTGCACGTCCGTCAATGATCTTAACGGCCTCTTTCATTGTAGCAGGATCCATGTTATCAAGCATGATGATGTCTGCGCCTGCTTCTACCGCCTCTTTTACCTGATCAAGTGTCTCTGTCTCAATTTCAATCTTTCTTACAAAAGGAGCATATTCCTTAGCAAGCTGTATAGCCTTTGTTACAGAACCTGCCGCACCGATATGATTGTCTTTTAAAAGAATTCCGTCAGAAAGATTGTATCTGTGATTCTGACCGCCGCCGCATTTTACCGCGTACTTCTCAAAGATTCGCATATTGGGCGTAGTCTTTCTGGTATCAAGAAGAACTGTCTTGCTGCCTTCAAGAAGAGCTGCAACCTGATGTGTATATGTAGCAATTCCGCTCATTCTCTGAAGATAATTAAGCGCAACTCTCTCACCTGATAAAAGAACTCTTACGTCGCCTTTTACCTTTGCCATAAGCTGACCTTTTTTGACTTCATCGCCGTCTGTAACATATTTTTCCACAACAACGCTTTCATCAAGAATTTTAAATACTCTCTCGTAAACATCCATACCGCAGATGATTCCGTCCTGCTTACTGATAAGCTCAACTTCACCGTCCTGTGCCTTTGGCATAACAGCGTTTGTACTTACATCCTCACTTGATATATCTTCTCTGAGAGCCATCTTTATCAGCTCATCTGCATTTAATTTCATAGTTATATCGTTCATTTATACAGCCTCCTCTTTTAAAGCTCGTAATCTGGCTTCTTCTTTTATTTCTTTTACCACCATCTTGTGATATTTTTCCATAATTCCCTGAAGATCCTCATAATCATCAAGATTAACCAGATTATCAAAATCCTCTGTCTTTTTAAATTCCGGTACTGTCATAATATCTGCTGCCGCACGTTTTGCGAAAACAAGACTCTCCAAAAGAGAATTGCTTGCAAGACGATTTCTTCCGTGTACACCGTTACAGCTTGTCTCTCCGATTGCATAAAGCTGCTCCATAGTGGTCTTGGAATCCTTGTCCACATATATTCCGCCCATGAAATAGTGCTGTGCGGGCACAACGGGAACCCAAGTCTCCAATGGATTAAATCCCGCTTCGGCACAGTGCTTATATATATTTGGAAAGTGACTTAAAATCTTTTCTTTGGGAATCGGAGAAAAATCAAGCCACACATGCTCTGTTCCCTGCTCTTTCATCTTGGCAAATATCGCATTGCTGACCACATCTCTCGGCTGAAGCTCATCTGTAAAGCGCTCGCCGTTCTTATCACGAAGCACCGCGCCTTCGCCTCTTACAGACTCTGAGATAAGAAAACTTCTGCCACTTTGCTTTGTAAAAAGAGTAGTCGGATGAATCTGCACATAATCGCAGTTCTCAAGTCGCACATTGTGATACAAAGAAAGAGCCAGCGCATCTCCCGATATATGACGGTAATTGGTTGAATGCTTGTAAACACCGCCCAATCCTCCGCAGGCAAGAACCGTCACATCCGCTTCGATAGCTTCTGCTTTACCGTTCTCATCCGCAACTACAATACCATAACATACATTGTCTTTGCATACCCAATCCACCATTGTAGTATAGTCGATCAATGTGATATTCTCTCTCTCCTGCGCTCTTGCCAACAGTTTACTTGTAATCTCTCTTCCTGTGACATCAGCATGAAAAAGAATTCTATTGTCTGAATGAGCACCTTCCTTTGTAAATACAAATTGCCCATCCTTTTTCTCAAATTCCACTCCATAGCCCTCAAGATCGTGAATTATCTGCTGAGAGCTCTTTATCATGATCTCAACGGATTCTTTGCGGTTCTCGTAGTGCCCCGCTCTCATGGTATCCTCGAAATAAGAGTCATAGTCGTTATCGTCTCTTAACATGCAGATTCCGCCCTGAGCCAGAAAGCTGTCGCTTCCGTCAAGTGCATCTTTTGAAATGCAAAGGATTTTTTTATCCTGCGGAAGACTAAGTGCACAGAAAAGTCCCGCAGCACCTGTACCTACTATTACAACATCATATTTTTTTTCCATTATTTTGCCAGCTCCAACATTCTCGAAAGAGGCTTTAACGCAGCCGCCCTCGTATCATCACTTACTTCAACCACTCCCGTGTTGTCTCTCAAGCAATCTCTTACTTTCTCAAGAGTTACCTTCTTCATATTCGGACAAGTCTGTGTACTTCCTGCCGAATAGAATTTTTTGCCGGGATTGTTAAGTTCCAACTCATATAGCACTCCGAGCTCTGTTGCAACGATGAACTCTTTGCTGTCGGACTTCGTGGCATAATCTATAATGCCAGCCGTACTTCCGATATAATCCGCATACTCAAGCGCTGCAGAGGTGCACTCGGGATGTGCAAGAACTTCCGCACCGGGATGCTCCTCTTTTGCCGCCTTTAGATTCTCAGCTGTGATTCCTTTGTGTACATGACAAAATCCGTCATTAAATATAAAATTCTTTTCCGGAAGCTTAGATGCGATATATCTTCCGAGATTTTCATCGGGGATAAAAAAGATATTCTTATTAGGAAGAGATTTTACGATCTTCATTGCATTTGAAGAAGTCACGCACACATCAGAGTGTACCTTCAGCTCAGCAACTGAGTTGATATAACATACAACCGCAACATCATCATACTTCTTTCTTACCTGCTTGATGCGCTCAACATCTGCCATATGTGCCATCGGGCAGTCCGCCTGCATATCAGGCATAAGCACTGTCTTATCGGGATTAAGGATTTTTGCCGATTCTCCCATGAAACTTACTCCCGCAAAAACTATTGTTTTTTTATCCAATCCTGCTGCCACCTTTGCAAGATAATAGCTGTCTCCGACATAATCAGCGATTTCCTGCACCCAGTCAGTAACATAATAGTGAGCAAGGATCACTGCGTCCTTCTCTTCCTTCAGCCTTTCAATTTCCTCAATTATTTTACTTGTCATACATAGCTCTCCCTTTTATGAGTCATACATTGGTTTCCACAAGTCTACCACATGTAAAGTCTACTGACAAGACAGCTGTTAATTCACTTGAACATTGGCGTGTCAAGGAGACGGTTCTTCCCCTGTCTGCAAATACGGCAACTTCAGATCCCGTAACTTTTGCATCGATTTTCTTTCCATCAAGCTTCACACCTTTCATAAGCGCACTACGGTAACAAGCTCAACTAGACTCGAAAGAACCTCGCCAAGTTGACTTGCGTGGTTCGCACTAAGCTCGTAAAATACCTCGCTAAGTGCTCTACACAAAAAAACTGTAGTAGAAATTGTTTTCTTCTACTACAGTTCATAATTTAACTTATATATTTGTGCTTTTTATGTGGTTTTAAAAAATTCCCGAAATGGCATCATTTGCCTGTGATGTCGTTGATTATCTCACCTGCGATGATCAAGCCCACTACTGAAGGAACAAATGCGGTCGATCCGGGGATATCTCTTCTCTCTGTACATTTTCTTGCTGTTCCCGGAGGGCAGATGCAGTGCTGTCTGCAACTTATCGACATATCCTCATACGGTCTTATCGGCTTTTCCTTGGAATATACTACCTTAAGAGATTCGATACCTCTTTTCCTGCATTCACGTCTCATAACCTTGGCCAGCGGACAAATTGAGGTTTCATATATGTCAGCCACCTCGAACATTGCCGCATTTACTTTATTTCCGGCACCCATTGATGAAATGACAGGCACGCCTGCGTCTCTTGCTTTTTCTATTATTGCAAGTTTACCTGTAACCGTATCAATTGCATCGACAACGTAGTCATATTCTGTAAAATCAAACTGATCCTGAGTATCGGGAAGGAAAAAGGTCTTATATCCTCTGACTTCGCAGTCGGGATTTATCTCATGTATACGTTCTTCCGCAACGTCCACCTTGTACTTTCCGACTGTTTTCCTTGTTGCAAGTATCTGACGATTTATATTGGTAAGGCACACCTTGTCATCATCTATAAGATCAATGGCGCCTACTCCGCTCCTTACAAGAGCTTCCACGACATAACCGCCAACTCCGCCTATTCCGAAAACGGCGACGCGGGAAGCCTGCAGCTTGGCCATAGAATCTGCACCATATAACAACTGTGTCCTTGAAAACTGATTAAGCATCACAACCTCATTCTCAGGGAGTAATTCCCTCTATCTACTTCATTAACTAATTAGCCAAATCATAATATCATACTTCATACTAATTGCAAAACACAAAATAGCGGCAGTTTGCTATAGTTACACCTACGCCATCGCCATCAATTATATTTGATATAGCTATCAATATTCCATTCCAAGTACAAAGGAATATTGTAAGTTGTAGTAGATTCGCACAGATTCTCGGCTATATTCTTCCGGGATAATTTCAATCCCTTCTTTGGTTGATATTTCCTGCAAAATTGCCTATAGCTCTTTGCCTGCGTATTATCTGCTGTTTTTACTTCTACCGGAACAATCTCGCTTTCCTCTTCATAAATAAAATCAACCTCTGCCGTATTTCCTGAGCGCCAGAAAAACGGCTTTTTTCCAAGCGACTTAAGTTCATTTAAAACATAATTTTCAGCAAAGGCACCTTTATATCTGACGTAAAGATCCGTCTCTTCCAATATTGTATTCACAGATACTTTGGATTTTGCTCGCAACAAACCAATATCAGACATATATACCTTAAAATATGTTTTATCAGCCGCACCTTCCAACGGTAAGTCCGGCTTCTCAACCAATTCTGCTTTAACAAGCAAACCTGCGTCTACCAACCACTGTAAAGCATCCTCATTCTCAAAAGTTGAATCCAGCATCAGATCGGCGTTTGAAGCTCCGCCGTAGCAACAGCGGCATCGTCCGTTACTGACATTTCTCTGTAATTTAGCATTTACAAATTTTCCATCCTTCTTGGCGCTATCGCCATTATCAGTATATTTTCTCGATTTTTCCTTCGATTCCATACATGCGCATGAACTCTGCAAGATCGTCATCTCCCCTGATAAGCATGACTTCCTCAAACGCCCCTGTATGTATATCTCGGAAGCCCGCGACCTGCTCGCCGTTACATATGCTTGCTTTGATAACAGGACGCAGGTTCTCCCTGTCATATGTTTTTATTTCTCTTTTTTTCTTAAAAAACATATCGGTTCCTCCATCCTATATCATTTCTATATATCAAGAAGACGGTTCCAATGTCACAACCGTCCCCTTGACTTTTAATCTTGCTTTTCTAATCACTTAATCTCTTCAGGTACTAAAACTCTGGTGGAATAGCAAGCACTCCGGTTCTTCAACAAATATCAATCATACTCAAAAATTCCTTGAACCGCATCGGATACATTCACAATATCCTCATATGCAAGGAGATCTACTCTTTTACACCCTCTTGCCTTAGGGTCAATTGCTTTTATCTGTTCACAAATTACTGTTCCCGACTCACCTTTTTTCCCACATATCGGAATATGTATAGGACCGGCCTGAACATTAGGAAGCATCGGACATACATGGAATATTCCGGTTGCCTTTATAAATGCATTTTTACTAACTATAACAAAAAGTTGTTTTTTATAACCTGTAATCTTTATAATGTCGCCCTGATAATACTCGTTCATAAAATCTCTCTTCCTACCGGCTCGCCCCAATCAAAATCGCTGACCGTTATCTCACCGTTATATTCTGCCAGTCTTTCTTCAAAAGTTTTATGAACAAACTGTTTTCGGAGCACAATACTGTCATTTTGTACTTCTATGTCCAATACATCAGAAACCTTCCACTGAAGTTTTTCCAAAATATCCTTAGGTATGCGTATTCCCTGGCTGTTACCCCATGTCCTTATTGCTACTTGTTCCATGAAATCACCTCCTCGAATGTATATACATTATACGGTATATCCGTGGTGTCTTCAACAAAAAAGACGATGAGTCTTTTAACTCACCGCCTGAACCTTACTTCAATTTTGCACCATCCTTAAAGGCATTGCCCACCTTTTTCCCAATTCCGTAATATGCATTACCGAATGGATCAAAGCTTATCGGCTTAACTTTTGTGACATCAACAACTCCGTCTGTCACTACGCTTTCATCTGCTGAGACATTTACGATCTCTCCGACAAGAATGCCATCTTCAAAACTCTTTACTTTACACTCAAGAGCAACAGGAAGTTCATCAATTAAAGGAGCATCAACGAACTCGCTCTTTGTTGCGTGAAATCCGGCCTTTTCAAATTTATCAGGTACTTTTCTTCCTGATTCTATACCGACATAATCGCTTGGAATCACCTGCTCTTCTGTAGCAAGGCTTACTGTGAAAGCTCCTCTCTTTGCGAGATTGTCAGTAGTCTTGTGTTCAGACAAACTGATCGATATTTCTTTAAAATCAGTGGTTATGCCCCAGGCAGCATTCATAGCATTCGGCACTCCATTCTCATCATATGTTGCAATGATAAGCACCGGCTGCGGGTACATAAGTGGTTTTGCTCCAAAATTAACTCTGCTCATCTGCTTCCTCCTTTAACACAAGTTCTTTTACTCAGTATCTTCCCATCCCTTGCATACATCGCACCAGCCTTCGGCACCTGTAACCGCTTCGAGCTCTGAAGGTGTAATCCTGACGGAAGTAAACTCATTTCCTCCTGCCGGATGGACATATTCAAAACGCTTCATGGAAACGTCAAGCCAGATGGGGATATCATCAGCTATAGCAAAAGGACATACTCCTCCCGGCTGAAATCCCGTAATACTCTCCACCTGATCTCTGGGGACCATGTGAGGTTTAGTATGAAATAGTGTCTTGAACTTCGAACTGTTAACTCTTCCATCGCCTGCCATTACCACAATTACAGGTTTTTCATCAACAACAAAAGACAACGTCTTGGCAATCTCCGGCTCGGTACAGCCTATCTGCTGTGCGGCATGTTCCACCGTATCAATCGTTTCTGCATGCTCTGTAAGCCTGTCACCAAGGTTGTTGGAGATAAGAAACTCTTTTACCTTTTCATTAACCATTTCTACTCACCCCTCACATTTATTTAGGAAAAGAAAAATATCTACGCTACCATTATATCGCTATCCACGCGCTTTTTGCGTAAACATTTACCTATTGCCGGTGATAGCCGGAAGTTATAGCGCCTACTGCTTCCATGCAGTCCGGGCACATCTCATTTCCATATACTTTTAACATATTAAAGCATACTTCATGATCGAGAAGTCCTTCTGTCTCAGCCGTAAGAACTGTTGCTGTAGATTTAATACGAACACGCGCACTAAAAACAAAGGCCCTCCGCCATTCATAATGATGAACAGCGGAGGGCGAGATGTGATTATTATGTTGTTAGCCTTCAATGGCTATAAGGTTCTTTTCAGGGATTTTTTCCATTGCCTTTTTAGGAATGGTAAGTTTCAAAACTCCATGTCTGTAGGTGGCCTCAATGTCTTCTTTCTGAACATTCTCACCAACGTAGAAGCTTCTTGTCATTGATCCCGCGTACCTTTCCTGTCTGATGAGTTTTCCTTTCTTGTCATTCTCATCCTTATCAAGGCCTTTGGCGGCATTGATGGTAAGATAGCCTTCATCCAGCTCTACAGTGATCTCTTCTTTCTTGAAACCGGGAATATCAATTACTACTTCGTAGTTGTCATCTTTTTCCCTGACATCGGTCTTCATCATCCTGCCGGCTCTTCTTCCGTAGAGCTTCTTCTCCATGTTGTCGAATTCCTTAAGTTCTGGGAATCCAAACAGGTCATCCATAAATTTTTCTTCGAAAATACTAGGTACTAACATAATTCTTACCTCCTTTGCACATAGACAATTTTTTTGAATATGAGCATTGGGACGGAGGGTTCGGATCATTGGAACGTTAAGTCCTAACGGTCTTCTCTGTTCCTTTGTTCTACTTATGGTATAACACCACAATTAGCACTCGTCAATAGAGAGTGCTAATCTGATTAAAAAAGGCTTATTTCCATAAAAGAAAAAGCAGCGGAAACACTGATGTTTACGTCACTCTTTTATCTAGCACATATTAAAATGATTAAAAAAAGCTCAATCCGTTCACACACGATTTTCACGGGTAACATAAATATGACCAACGCCAAAAATGATTCCGAATACTATCAGTAGGAAATCTCTTCCTTACTCCTTTGCTAATAACTTTAATCCGGCGATTCCGACTACAATTAGAATAACACATATGACCTGTGGAACTGACAGTTTCTCATGAAAAAGAAAAATCACAAATTAGCAGCCACCGCCGTAAAACATCTCCAATTCTTCACGGGTATCCTTCAGAGCCTTCAATGTCCGCTCATTCCTTGAAGGAAAGTCAAACATTCTATAAATGTAACCCTGCTCCTTTGCTATCTCCCAGCTTTTTGGATATACCAATTCAAAAGCAAGAGCTATATGTCCGATCAAGTGCTCTGCGGGGGAATCCATCACGTCACGGTTTACTGCATGATGCTCCCTTACCTGATCCATGACTTTTTCAGAGACACCTGATGATAACAGCTCATCTTCAGAAACGTTGTATATCTCTTCCATAGGCGTCTCTACATTTACTCTTAATATATCAACCTTATCTGCGTCTCGTAAAATATTGCAGAAGATAAGAGTTTTTCCGACAACTGCTTCATCGATTCTGTATTTGTTATGCTGTCTTATGACTTTTTCCATCATCTCGTCAAAAGACCTGTCATCACAATAATTCAAGATGAGGTGCTCATCTCCAAATAAAAGATCCGCTCCAAACTCTGCATGATCTACTGATTCTGAATCTATGAAAGTGTTATATCTTTTTACCTGCTCAAATCTTCCTATATCATGGAGCATTCCTGAAAGCCATGCAAGCTCTATATCCTCATCAGATAAGCCAATTGACTTTGCAATCTCTTCACAAATATCTGCTACACGGTATGTATGGGCTATTTTTAGAGCAATCTTAGGATCCTCCGGATCATAATTCCTTGTATAGGAGGCAAACTGCTCCCTGACTTTTCTTCTGTCTATCTGCATAAATCATTATCTTTCTTATGTCTATGTACTTCTCATGTTTTTCTTTTGAACAAATTTTAATATACATTGGCTTCCCCACGCAACCACTACAATTGTATGCTTCAACTCTTCTTTACCGCAAATCTAAACATATCTGCACCAAGGATTTTCACATTCAGCTTATCTGCTTCATTTTCAAGAAGCTTCACTTCCTCGTCTGTGAGTTTTGTGTTTGCTGCCGCGAATAGATCATCAACCTGGTAAGGCTTATTTTCCACATAAGCCTCAGTCCAAGTCCTCCACATCAATCATCTTTATTGAAGTTTCACTAACCTTCTGCGCAAAGACTCCCATTCCTGGGATCTTCTTTCCGGTAAAAGAACCATCGTAAACCTCTTTTACTCCGCAGCTCGGGCTTCTTGACTGAAGAATACAAACTTCAACACCTGCATCCATTATCTTATTAAAGGCCGCCTCTGCTCCGGATCTGAACTCTTTATCAACAATCTTGCCTTCTTTATTGGTAACAACTCCGTTCACTATCTCAGCAGGAACCCTTGGTGTAGGAAGACCTCCCATTACCTCAGGGCATATAGGAATCACCTCGTGCCCTTCACAGAAAGCCCTGACCTTCTCGCTGTAGTTATTCCCACCATTATATTTGCAGTTCTCACCTAAAAGGCATGCGCTAACAGCTATAACCATTACCATACATACTCCTCTAGCATTTCATTTACTGATGCCTCCACCCTCTCATCGTCCTGCCTGCTTCATATCCCTGATACCGGATGATGCGATTCCCTTTATGTGTGTTTATCGGTATTTATGTGTGCTAAAGTTTTTTATAAATATAAATCCTCAATAGTAATCTTTACTATATTTTGAATATTCTCTTTTTCAAACCATTTAGTAAATCCATTTAGCGAAAAAAGCAGGAAACATATAACATGATAATTTCCGGAAAGTAGCTTTGATCTCCGCAGAAGAGTTTCATATATTTCCTCATCTATCTTCTCATTCTTAAACTTGCATTCTCCTATAACCGCAGTCTTATCTACAGAAGAAATGCCAACCACGTCAATATCCGCCGATTGTGTAAACTTCCGTCCTTCATCATCTATGATCTGTTCCACTCCCCACCAGGTGCCTGTCTGAGTCAGGAAGGAACCGTATGCACCCTGTATTCCTTTCTCTAACGTATAATAACGGCACATTTCTTCAAAAACAGATCCCATATATGAATGGATCTGCGGTTTGACAACCTTTTTATAGTATGAATCACCCTGTCCCATTTCAATTACACTTATCGCTTTGGGGATAAACTGATACCAGAATTTAAACATATGATCTTTTAGCACATACTGGGTTTTCTTCTTATTTTTTTCCTCCGTTATACAGTTCTTTTTCTCCACCAGGCCGACAGCGATCAGCTTCTCAAGGGAATATAAAACGGTGGTATCCTTCTCGTGTACTTTGGAAGCTATATTATTTAATGCATTTTCACCGGAAGCCACCTGCTCGATTATGTTGTTTACCAATGTCACATCTGAAAACTCCTGAATGAGGAGATTTCTGGTTTCGTCAAACAAATATCCATCCACATTAAAGAAAAGTCTTATAATATTTTCATCAAGACTCTTCCCTGCATCAAAAAGCGAAAGATATTTTGCCACGCCTCCGGTAACTCCATAACAGATTGCTTTTTCTTCTGCAGAATATTCAGGAACAAACAAAGCCGAATCCCTGTAATTAAATGCCTCCAGTTTTATCTGTGAATCACGCCTCCCGAAGATCGGACTTTTTTTACTGAGCACCTCTTTTTCCATAAAACTCAAGGCAGAGCCGCAAAGTATTATCATCATATTCTTATGGGTCCACTGTGTATCAATGTACTTTTGAAGAACTGATAAAAGTGCTTCATCCTTCTCTGCCCAATACGGCAACTCATCGATCACAAGGATTGTCTTGTGGTCATCCGGCGTCTTATTGGTAATAATGTCAAATACACTTTCTATCGAAGAAAATGTTGCCGAGCTCATAGCAGGATCCAGAACATCCAATACCTGCTTTGAAAACAATTCAAGATTTCTTTCTGCGCCAACCTTTGTAGCAGTATAAAAAATAACGTTTTTTCCTTTGATAAACTCCTTGATCAAGGTTGACTTGCCAACCCTCCGCCGTCCATATATGATAGTCATTCCAAAATCTTTCTTATCATACACATCTTTTAAGGCTTTCAACTCCCGCTCTCTTCCTACAAACATCTATCTACCCTCGTTATCATTTTCGTTCAGTTGTTTTTTATTCAATTCATTTTTAATAAAAACTTCTTGAATATAATTTACTGCTTTCTGATATTTTTTTCAAGATTTTTATTAAAGCATTTTGGCCGAAGCCGACAGGGAAGAATAGTCCTTCCCTGTGAGCAACTCCTTTGGAATCTCTACAGATGCATATTGTTCCGCTTGCGCGCCGTAAAAATAAAGCGCCAGGCTCACAACCTCTTTCGAAGTCATGATCTGACGCTCATCATTGCCGGTATTCTTTTGCAAAAGAAAATGGACTCGGCGGCTCGGGTGTTTTTTGTTTTCCCGTTCGCTTTGTCCATTGTAAATATAACACACCTATTTTGAAAAAAGAATACTCAAAACCTACCACTTTCCTACCAAAAACCTACTTTTTTCAAAAATTTGTATCATCCGCAGTAGATCTGTATCGCCCGGTGAGTAAATTCAGCAGTTCCTTCTCCGCCCATCTTATTAATGTTCTCGGTGAATTCTCCGCCACCGGCATACATCTTACCAAGCCCGGAAAGAATCTCATTAGAACACTTATAAAAATGCTCGGTAATAAAGCTCTGCAGCTTCCTTACCTGATCCTGTACTTCTGCAGAGGCAGGATCCTGATCCTTCATAGCTCCGAACTCTTCAAAGATTTTCATAAAATCGGCCATCATACTTTTTTCTTCGCTCTTTGACCGCTTACCGTTCTTCTCTTCGAATTCCTTATATTCCGGAGTATTGCCCCACCGTTCTTTTGCACGCTTAGCGTATTCGTCTAATTTGCTTGAATCAAATACTGTAAAATCCAAATGTCTCACTCCTCTCAGTTTTAAACCACGGCACATACTGATCAAATTTTCGATATGTTCCTTCTTTAATTCAAGAAGTTCTATCTGCTGGTCAAGTGCCAATCTCTTGTCAAAATCAGATCTGGTTACGATATCCTTGATATCCTTAAGCGGAAACTCAAGCTCACGAAACAGTAAAATCTGCTGAAGTCTCTCCAGCGCCGCATCGTCATACAGCCTGTATCCGGACTCGGTATACTCCGCCGGTTTTAAGAGTCCTATCTTATCGTAATACTGCAGCGTGCGTATACTCACTCCTGTCAGCTTACTCACTTCATTTACTGTCTTCATGGCTATCATCTCCTTCACGTGTGATTACATCATAAACTATTACGTTGCGTCATAGTCAAGCAAAAAATATATAATTCTGCAAAAAAAGATCGGCATCAAATCCATTTCTGAATTCTTTGCCGATCCTCTGCTTTTCCTTCTTTCGATTGTAGGTCTTTCCGCTCGGTACGCTCCTTGTCACGGGATTAAGTTCTCCCCAGGTGCGTCTCTGCTTTGCGTGATACTCGCGCTGCGCCTTCTTACTTCGCTTATCCAGCGAAACATACTTGTTCATGACTGTTACCTCCATAGTATATTGGGTTGCCCATCCATTATATCGGATGCGCAACTGTCTGTCATTATATCTGCGGATCCTCCTTGCATCGGAGTTTTAACTTCCAATTGAACTAAGTCGCTGCGCGACGGCCTGCCAAGGCTGTGGCGCAGCGTTTCTTTTACTCAAAAAGCAGTAGATAGTGAAACTATGATGATGTATGTTTAAGTTACCACACAAAAACCGAACATTACCAAGACCACTACTACTGCCATGAAAAGCGTATCATTTATCATTACTTCATACAAGCACTTTCATTGGGAACGTCCGCCTCCATGGTTAGGGTAACTTTCAGATTACTACTAACTATGGAGGTTTTTATGTACGAAGAAATTCTAACAAAAATTGAAAAGGAATGCGAAATAAGAAACCTTTCGCCAAGAACGTGTTTTATCTATAAGTTTCATACTTATCTGATTGGTCGTTCAGATTTATCCCAGGTTTCTTTAAATTATTCAGTTTTCAAATTTTTTCCTTAGTCTAATTATACTTATTACGCTTATATGATGCCACTTTCACTCACAATCAGCTTGATTCAAGTTGCCAATACCAGATAATTGCATTATAATTACAAATAAATAAACTATTACAATTTGAATGTAAAGGATTATATAGGTGTAATTATTATGTTTGAAAAAGAATTAGAAAAAGCTTTTGGCTTGGATTTTAAAGTTTCAGACAAATTACAAAAAACAGGTCTTCCCAGATATATGGCATCAGGAAGAGATATCTACATGGCAGAATCAGACGGTTTTGTTTTCTATATCATTAAAATTTCAAAAGCTGTTGATAGCAGGGTATTATCTAAGGAGATGGCACTTTACGAAGAAAATTTCCACGCTCCTGTCGCTTTTTTATTTAACGAACTTACCAAGAATAACAGAAACGCTTATATAAAACACCATATTCCTTTTATATTGGTACCGACACAGATTTATCTTCCATTTTTAGGAATGCTTTTTAGCAAGAAGCTTTCTGCATCAGAAAGAAAAGAATCGCTCCCGTTATCTGCCAACGCACAGAAAATTCTTTTTTACCTTATATACAATAAAAAAGAACAGTATTCGAAACAGCATCTTGCAACCACTCTTGATATTGATCCGGTCTATGTTACCAGAGGTACAAAAGAACTTGTATCAAGAGCCCTGATTACAGAAGTAAAGAATGGACGCAATATAGTGGTTGAACGAAAATATGATTCCAAAGAATTATTTGATATGTGTAGCACGGCACTCATTAATCCCATAGACAAAGTGATATTTGTAAAAAAGACAAATCTAGTTTCATGTCTTCCAAAATCATTTGACTATGCACTATCAGAAATCAGTATGTTGAACCCACCATCTGTGGAATCCTATGCTTGCTATAAAAAGGACAAAAAAGTTGAGCTTTTTGAAATTGTCGATGAACCAGAGTGGGAAGATTCTGATAAAATATGCAGAGTTGAGCTTTGGAAATATAATCCAAGTCAGCTAAGCAAAAATGCTTTGGTTGATGAGCTTTCATTGTATTGCTCATTAAAAGATACAAAAGATCCCCGAGTAGAGGGAGAACTAGAAAAAATGTTGGAGGACTTTAAGTGGCAGTAATTGGTATAGAAGAATTTGCAAGGCATTTCGCCGGTTATGAAGATTGTTATACTATCATAGGCGGTGCTGCATGCGAGATATTGATGTCTCAGACACCCAGAGATTTCAGAGCAACAAAAGATATTGATATGATCATCCTTTTTGAAGATAAGTTCAAAGAATTTGCCGAATTATTCTGGAACTACATTAAAGAAGGCGGTTATACATATGGATGGAAAAGCAACGATGAACCACACTTTTACAGATTCACCAATCCTAAAGAAGGATATCCCAAACAGATAGAACTTTTTTCAAGAAAACCAAATTACCACTTGGAAGCTGCAACCACTATTGTTCCTATCCATATTGATGAAGATGTCTCTTCACTTTCAGCCATTCTTCTCAATGATGATTTTTATGATTTTATGCTCAAAGGTCGAATTGTGATTAATGGACTAAGCGTATTAAAGACCAGTTATATCATTCCTTTCAAGATGATGGCTTGGATCAATCTTATGAGTGAAAAAGAAGAAGGCAAACACGTTAATGCAAGAGATTTAAAAAAGCATAAGAACGATGTTTTCCAATTGTTACAAATTATTCCGGAAGGAGAAACTGTTGAAGTAACCGGAGATGTTTCCGATGCCGTTGATAAATTTCTGGAAATGATCGTAAATGAAAACATAGTATTTGCTAATCTTGATATCGAAAGCGATATGGATACAGAAATAAAAGCGTTGCGGGAAATCTATATTAAAATTTGAAAAAAAATCCAAGAATCCTATCAGAAAGGTCAATTTGCATAACACCCAAATTGACCTTTTATGTACACCCCCTCCTTACAACACCGAAAGCGCCCTCACCTGCTCGATCTTCCTTTTTTAGAAAAATGTGGTCTTTATATCATGTTTTTTTATGAACTGATCATTCCTCTGACACACCATGTTTGTCCTGATATTTTATTGAGAAAACTACATACCGGTCCGAATATCTCCGTAGAAATTGAATAGTAAAAGATACTGAAAAAACTACGCCACTTGTTTTTTCAAATGGCGTAGTCAATGTACTTATATTTTTGACAACAAAAATCGTTTCAAGCCCAGTATTTATCAGCTGTTCAGCGATTTCAAGGTTGGAACGACTGCTCACTATACTGTCGTTACCCTGCATCATCCTGCAGTCCCAACATGTTATCAAGCTTCTCACTTGCCGTTACACTGCACCATACTGCACCTTACATTGGAATATCTGTGGCACAGATGTGGCACTCGGCAAATTTTTGTGGTACTTGGGAGTCCATCAAGGACTCTTCCTAAATGACATCATGATCATTTAACTGATCAAATATATCCTTCTTTTTACTCTCCGATACTTCGGCGTAGATGTCTAGGGTTGTCTGGATATCCTTATGCCCCATAACGGATTGTATTACCTTAACATTTGTTTCATTCTCACAAAGCCTCGTACAGAATGTGTGCCTTGTGATGTGGCAGCTGAAATCCGGTATTATTACCGGCTCTCTGCCTTCTTTCTTTGCATCCACTATTTCCTTTGCGTTATGATCCGATACTATGCGCTTTATTACCTTATTCACGCCAGCCGGATTGAGCAGCCCGCCAAAACGATTACAAAAGATGAAGTTCTTCATTCCTCCAAGCTCTACAACGCAATGATAGCCGTACTTTTCCTGGTTCTCTTTTTCAAGCTCCAGAGCTTCCTTGACCTTCTTGAGCATCGGAATAGTTCTGATACCCGCCTCTGTCTTTGGAAGTGCAAGCTCATATTCACACTTGTAGTTCTTGTCAGATCTCGGATAATAGGTAATATCGTGATCAATGGTTATAATCCCATTATCCATATCGGCATCATCCCAACGCAGACCGATAACCTCTCCTATACGGCATCCAGTACCAAACATCACGGTAAACAGTGGCTTCCATTTCAGATTCTTCTGAAGATTAAGACAATCAAGGAATGCCCTTTCTTCCTCTATTGTGAGTGCATGTCTTACCCCGGTCTCGCCGTCCCACTTCTTATTTACTTCAGCCATTGCTCCATCCGCAGGGTTATTACGAATGACATTATCCCTGACTGCGAGCTGGAAGGTGGGGCGTAGCACCGTATGAACAGAATCCACCGTGCTTACGGATAATCCCTTGCCAAGCAAAGCATTGTAAAACAGCACCACATCAGAATACCTGACACTTGAAAGTTTCTTCTTTCCGAATCCGTTTCTTACGTAGCGGTCATAGGTATACAGGTAATTGGTTCGTGTCGAACTACGAAGTTCAGTCTTAGTAGCTATGTAGCGGTCAAATGCGAAGTTCACATCTGCTTTGCCCTGGACATACATATCAAGTCCATCAAGCTGATCCCGCTGAAGCTGCTTTTCCTTCTCCCTAAGTTCCCCTAAGTCCTTGGAGTAGATACATCTCCTTTTTCCAAGGGGATCCGTATAGGAGTATCGGTAAAGCTTCTTCTCCTTCTTGTAGTCCTCGCCCTTGTGTAGTACCTTGCCCTTAGTGTCTTTCCGTATTTTTGCCATAGTTCATCCCTTTCTATTCAGGAAAGAGATTTTGCAAAATTACTTGTGCTTGGTTTCAAACAGTAGCCTGACACCTTCACGTATGGTTTCTGTTATGGTCTGGTCGTTTTGGTCTGCACGCTGCTTTAACTGCTCAAATTCTTCATCGGTAAAGCGGATGGATATTTTACTCGACTTAGGCTTTTCTGCCTTCGGTCTTCCCATCTTTGCCAAATCAGCGTACCTCCCTTCAACCATCCTCATTATACTTTTTGTCCTACAACATGTCAAGGTTTTTGTCCTGCAAAATCTCCTAACCGAACCTTATGAATTGTTGAGTTTTATGTACTCTTCAACCTTTTCAAGATCCACAAGCGCTATCTTATCAACATGTACAACCGCATCGGAATTGTTTGCCAGATCAGTAAACTTCCTCTCGCTCATGCTATACAGTTCTGCGCCTTCTTTATACCTAACATATTTCTTTGTTGAGTATCTTTGCGTCCGCAGGAGAACAATAGAAAAGACATCACTCGGCACATAAAAGACCATATCGTTATAGATGCACTTAACGAGGCTCTCTTCATCTTTCTCTTTCGCCATAGGCTTATGCTCCTCTCGCTATAATATTTCATGGCTAATCAGCCAGTAAAGGCGCACTTATCCCCTAAAACTCAAATTCTCTTTCGCAAATGCGCTTTTATTGACCGATAAACCTTTTTCTTAAAAAAATACTTTGCAGTGATCCTGGGTACAGATCACATTGGAATTCCACCAGCTTCATCAGCCCCCACTCTCCGGGGAAGTAACTTTAACTAAGGAACGCATCATTGCCATAGGATCCCCAATCCTATTCTCAGCAACATATACGACGCTCCACAGCTCATAGAGAAATTCGCTTTTCTTCCTAAATATAAGAGCCGCATCATGGCGTACTTGCTGTTTGGCTTAACGCTCCGGTTGTTCTGCAAAGTACAACAATATTCAGTTTTCAAAGTTCAGTGCCACCGTTACGGTGGTAATTCCTAACGCCGGACTTGTCAGCCCGAAAGGTACATAAGCGACACCTGCAGCTGCTACACCGCTTTTAGGCTTATGCACCTTATGAGAATGACAAATAATAAATAATGAAGGCGATAGGAATCAGGAGTTATCGTTATAGTTGATTATTCCTTAAAGTTCATTACTGCGTTATCGAGGATAACGCCAATATCCCCGAGGAGATTGTCAAAGTCAAACATATCGGGGCTGAAGCCTATAGCCTCTGACAAGGCCATTATCTCTTTGTTCAACTTATAACGCATAAGCCTGTCATAGTGCGCTCTCACATCAAACAGCGCAACAATATTGCCGGTAATAGCTGGCCTGATGAGATCAGCCTCCGGCGGAGTATATTTACGCCTCTTCACTTTCACTTGCCGCTCCTTTCCTCAATTCTTTAATCGCCTTCGATTTTGTTGATTTTACTGTCTCGTACTCAATGCCCAGCTCGTTAGCGATTTCCTCAAGCGTCATATCCAGCAGGTAATACATAAGTAAAATCTCACGCTTTCGTTTCTGTAATTTGGGGAGCAATTTTGCAAGGCGCTCATCTCCAATGAAGACATCCTTGCCCCGTACTGTCATTTTTACTGCGTACAGGTTGTCATGCTCATCTTCATGCATCATCATCGACGGATCTATCTCACCGCCGCCAAAATGAAGGATCAGGTACTGTGCCTGTTTGAATACCAGGTTGTGTGCTGCTCTACCAATCACCTCCTTGCAGTAACAGTCAAACCTGTCCCTTAAACTCCCATCTTTATCTTTTGGATCGAATTCATAGCCGCTCATAGTTATCCTTTCTACAATTGGCTCCTGATTCCGTCCTTCATTACAGAGAAGTATTTTCGAGGTCCAAATGTGGGTATAAATTTTGAAAAAAATTATTTTTCTTTCAAAACTTTACATTTAGACTTTACTATTATATAATTAAAGTGCGTTAGTTTCGAGGAGGTGATGCAAAATGTCAAAACTTCGAGAACAAAGAATTGAAATGCTAAAAGAAATGGCCGAGAAGACCGGCGGCATGATCACAACATCCCAGATAGAAAAAGCAGGTATCAGCCGTGTACTGATACCCACCTTTATTGATGAAGGCATTCTTGTAAAAGAAGCTCGTGGAATATATTATTATGCAGATGAGTTCCCGGATGATCTCCAGATCATACAGGCGAACAACCCAAGAGTAGTTTATTCCTATGGCACTGCCCTTTACCTTTGGGATATGTCCGACCGTACTCCCCACGTATGGGATGTCTCCGTGCCACAGGGATTTAATGCAACCCGGTTAAAAAAGGACAATAAGAATATCAGATTACATTATATAAATGCCGATAAATGGAGTGTTGGCATTACAGAGACCTTGACACCGGACGGAAACAAAGTCCGTCTGTATGATAAGGAACGATGTATAATTGACCTGATCAAGAAAAAAGACAAGATAGATAAGCAGTTATATCTGCAGGCTCTGCACGAATACTTTAATGACCGAACTAACGACCATGCGCAGCTTATCAGATATGCTAAGATCTTCCATATAGAAAGACCTGTCCGAGATTACATGGATATACTGACAGGCTGAAAGGAGCACACCACAGATGAAAACACCGGAGCAGCTTAAAGGCGCGATCCGCAATATAGCCAAAGAGAAAGATCTTCACGCTCAGGAAGTATTACAGATTTTTATGTTCGAGCGTATTCTGGAGAGATTATCCCTCTCTCCATATAAAAAGAACTTTGTCCTTAAGGGCGGTCTGTTGATTTCTTCCATGATTGGCATTTCTGAAAGAACCACCATGGACATGGATACAACTGTTCGTGGAATAGATATGGACGAAGAAAACATTGAAAAAATCGTAAAAGAGATCTTCGACATTGATACCGGAGACGGAATCATCTTCCGTTTTGAGAAGATCGAGCCTATCCGTGAAGATGATGATTATAACAATTTCCGAGTTCACTTTGTTGCAGAGTACGGCAAGATAAAGAACAAAATGAAGATTGACATCACCACCGGGGATGAGATCACACCTGCAGCTATCGAGTATTCTTTTCATACCATGTTCGATGAAAAGGACATTGATGTATATGCCTATACTTTGGAAACGATCCTTGCAGAAAAATATGAAACAGTTATCCGCAGAGGCATCGGGAATACCAGATCAAGGGACTTCTATGATCTGTATGTTCTCTTCCATCTTTACAGGGATTCCATCAATCCGGCACATTTCAGATTGGCTGTAGAGCATGCTGCCAAGAAAAGAGGATCCTTTGAACTTTTGAAAAAATATGAATCCATCTGCGCTGATGTAAAAGCAGAAGAATCTCTGGCAAATGACTGGAGCAATTACATTGCCGACGAGACATATGCAGCCAGGCTCTCATTTGATGAAGTGGTCGATAATGCTATTGTAGTCGGAAAATATCTTGAGAACATTCCGGAAAATAATTGACGTCAGGTTCCTGCTCTGCTAACATGACCTCAGTTCAAATTTTATAAGACACCTAAACTGCTACTATTATCGGTGCACCCGTGCGCCCGTACTGTGGCAGTTTTTTATTTTTCCTTTATATTCCCCACAGTACAAAAGCATAAAAGCAATCGCCGGATACGGCGTTATGGGTTCAAAGCCGCCTGCCCTATGGCAGTCTGAACCCGCAAATCCGAAGGGATTTGCAAGAAGAATACCAAGCATTGGATGTGTCATGACACATCCACATTTGCTGGTCATTTCTCCTGTCGGAAAATGACGCAAATGAGCTTGCAAGGGGATACTCCCCCTGACCCCCGTTAATGCAGAACCTGCACCTTCTTTCCTCTGTGAAAATGATTCAGATCTGCCAAAAAAGATACCCGCCGGATACGGCAATTTTGAAAGGAAGTGTCCTATATGAGCAGAGAACGTGATCGCAAGATACCCATCCAGGTGTATCTGAGCGAAAATGAAAAATATGTCCTCGATGAGAAAATCAAAGAATCCAAAATGCGGAATATATCCGAGTATATCCGCCACCTGATCTTATACGGTTATGTCTATGACATCGACTATAACGGGCTGAAGGAATACAACTACCAGATAGCCGCCCTCGGCAGAAACATAAACATGATTAGAGAGCGGATTATGAAAACAGGGAACGCTTACGAAGAAGATCTAAATGAGATAAAGGAGCTGATGGATAAGATATGGCATACACACGAATCCATGCTATCAAAAGTACCGTTACAAAAGCTGTAGCTTATATTTGCAACCCGGATAAGACCGAGCAGCAACTGCTCGTTGATTCATTTGGCTGTAGTCCCGAAACAGCCAGGCATGACTTTGACTATGCTCTTTCCCGAACAAAACAATCCGACAAAAATCAGGCTTATCATCTGATCCAGTCTTTTGCAAAAGGCGAGGTTTCTCATGAAGAAGCACATCGTATCGGAATTGAACTTGCAGACAAACTGCTCGGTGGCAAATACTCCTATGTTGTCGCAACGCATACCGATAAAGGTCACCCACATAATCACATTATATTTTGCGCCGCCGATAACATAGATCACAAAAAATATAATGCCTGCAAGAAAAGCTATTATCACATCAGGCAGCTTAGTGATGAATTATGCAAAGAACATGGTCTTTCCATCATCGAACCAAGTGGCAGAAAAGGCAAAAAATATGTTCAGTGGAAAGCTGAGCAGGAAGGCACATCTTGGAAAAAGCGGCTTCAAGAGGATATTGACGAATGCACTAGAATCGCCAAATCCTACGAGGACTTTTTACGCCTTATCAGAGAAAAAGGCTATACAGTTACCGGTGAAATAATCGGAGATCCTCACGCAAAATACATAAAGTTCACCGCCCCGGGCCAAGAGCGACCTGTGCGTGGCAGCTTCCGCAATTTTGGAGCAGGTTATACAAAAGAAGAAATCAAAGACAGGATTGAAAATCCCGAGAAATGGCAGAAAAAAGAACAAACTGTACAGGAGCCAAACACCACAGAAGCTCCAAAGCAGAAATCACGGATCAAGATACCAAAGAAGGATATCGTCACCAGAACCGGTGCAAGCAGAACGCTCATAGATACCTCTGGAGAAAAATTTCAAAACAGCCCCGGTCTCCAGCACTGGGCTTCCGTCAAAAACCTTAAGACTGCCGCCGCCAGCTATGCCGTTGCAGATAACCTTTCTCAGCTTCAGAAGCAAATTGACAAAAAGACTGCCGAGGCGAAATCTGCCCGTACTGAGCTTGTAGAGCTGGAGCATCAAATGAAAAAAGTCTCCGAACTGCTCCTATATGCGGAACAGTACAGGGACAATAAACCCTTTCAGGATAAATACAAGAAATCCAAGGATCCGGACAGATACCTTCGTATGCATGAAACTCAGCTTATTCTATATGACGGTGCTGAACGAATGCTTCGAAAGATGGGACTTGACCCAAAATCTGTCGAGCCGTCAGAGATACGGGCCGACTATGAAGCCATGCAATCTCGAAAGACTATCCTCGAAAAAACTTATAAATCTGCTGAGAATGAAGTCCAATCACTTCAACAGAAAATGGACAACGTACAAAAGTATGTTGGAAGAGACAGTTCTCACGATTATGTTCAACAGCAAGTCACTACAGGGCACGATAAAAGTAGAACTTAAAACAGAGGGAGTGAATACCACTCCCTCAAATTCTCAACTAATCCTTTACGTCAATTTGAATAAATATCAAGCATCTTCTGCGAACACCTCGTGGTCACCTCAAGATAGTATTTGGCATCTTCAGTAGACATTTCCTTTGAATCATACTGATCTACCTTTTCCGCGAAATCTGAATATTTTCCCATGATCTCAGAATACTCACTCAGCATTGAAACGGCATTTGTTGGATCTGCCATATACTTCTTCATAAACACTACATACTCATCAACAAATTCCTCGTAACTATCAAGAAATGCCTTTAAATCCGGATCCACGCCAGATGTTTGATCAGTGGTTTCAGTGATATCCTCGTCCTTGCTCTCATCTGTCATATCGGAATCCGTTGCAGCCACAGCATCATCCTGATTGCCTGCAGGTTCATTATCCAATTTTTGATTAAACAGTTCTGTCTTAGTCCCATCATTCACGGACGGTGGTTCACTTGCTACCTGCTCGGTTGCTGTTGCTGTTGATGCCCGCTCCTCCGTTAAATCCTCGGCTATCTTATCATTACCGGGAATCTTAAACATGCCATATCTATTTGCCTGGTTTACTCCCGCTAAAAGACAAAATGCTGCAAGAACTATAGCTGCTATAGGGAAGCCCTTAAGCTTATACTTCTTTGTAAGGCAAAAGATCGCTCCTCCGATAATTGCCGTTGAAAGTATTATTGTAAGTATTGGCGGATCAGTGGCGAAATCAACCACTGCAAGGATTAAAAGACCTATACCTATGAACTTTCCATATTTTTCAAGGCCGCTTACATTATCTGTCTCCACCAGTCCTCTCTTACTGGTCTGCTGTTGATATACATCTTGTTCATATACGCTTTGATTATTTACGGCATATGCCGAAGATACAGACGAAGTTTCCGGCACACTATTTCCGCCAGCATTGGTCCCATCATTCTGAGCATTACCTACCGGCGCACCGCAATTAGCACAAAACTTTGTTCCTTCAGGAATCTCACTTCCACAATTCGTACAAAAAGCCATATTTTTCTCCCTTCTCCTACTTGCTATGGTAGGTAATCAGCACATTAGAATTTTTCGGAAAGATATCTCCTTCCTCAAACTCGTTATTTCCGTTGATAGTAACCTCTTCTACCTGCCCATTTTTCTTCTGATTAAACATATTAAGATCATTGAGCGGCACCGCAGTTACATTCAAAAAGCCGGCACCCTTAAACAGCATGACTACACTGTTATAATTTCTTTCCGTGCATTCTGTCATAGCTTCCGTTATAGCCACCTCGTTTGCACCTACAGCTATATGTGCCTTTTTCTTTTTGTTATCTCCCATAAACAGTCCAATGCCACGGCAGGATTTACCGGGCATGATGAAAAGTCTCAAATCGTCTTATAAGACCTGAAAATAAGCGTTTTTTGTGTTTCGCTCTCAATTTTACCAAAGATTTACCAATATTTCTGGAGAGTCAGACTTGCGAAAATAGGATACCAAAATGAGGAGAAAATCAAAATGAGCGATTTATTAACTTGTGAATTTAATATCGATACTGCCTGTGTGGAGCTTTGCTTCGCTGATGGCAGCATGATTTCTATAGACTGCACCGCCGTTGAGAACGAGGTCGCAGACAATATGTACCAGAGGTCAGAGCTTGACTATCTGATATACAATGACCCGGTAGCCTATGTGAATTTAATTCTCAATGGTGACCCGGAAACATACTTGAAAACCGTTACGGAATACAACCCTTTGGACTGATTACCAGAGATAAAGCAAGCCGTCTGTGCGGGCATGAGAAATGCTTGTACAGACGGCTTTTTAGGTGAGTATCTGTTTTCAAATGATAATTTTTATTGCTTGACCGATTCGGTTATTGGTGCTATACTCTAAATAACCGAATCGGTTATTATGTAAAAAGGAGAAAATGAATTGGACAAATTTTTGGCCCTGACCGAAGAAAAGAGAACGGCTATTCTCAATGCGGCGCTCCAGTGTTTCGGCAAGTTTGGTTATGAAAAAGCCTCAATCAATGATATTGCGGTAGCCGCACACATTTCCAAAGCGTCTGTGTTTCAGTATTTCGGAAGCAAAAAACAGCTCTATATTTATCTGCTGGAATACTGTAAAAAGGTCATTGAAGAATTATTTGAAAAAGCACATCTGGATTCCAAAACGGATTTGTTCGACAGGATCCTGGCATCCAGCCGCATGGAAATGGAGAGCTTCCAAAATCAGCCCTTCACCCTGCAGTTTATTACCAGCGTCTGGGAAGAAACTTCTCCCGAAGTAGCCGATGCGCTGGTGATTCTGACAGAGGAAGCCTGCAGCTTCAGAAACGATATGGTTCTTCGGGAGGAGGACGCTTTGAAATTCAAAGACCCGGAGGATGCCCAGCCGGTCTTTCAAATGCTGCTTCTGATGGCCGAGGGCTATGCAGCCCGGTACCGGGGGGCGGCGGCTTTCGATTTTCAGGCTGTCATGGAGGATTTTGAGAAGAACATCGCAATTCTGCGGAAAAATTTTTATAAGGAGGAGTATCAAAAATGAGGGAGCAAGCAATTGTCTTAAACCAGCTGACCAAGCACTATGGAACCCATCGGGGGATCAACGACCTCAGTTTCTCGGTGAATGAGGGCGAGTTTTTCGGCTTCATTGGCCCCAACGGTGCAGGAAAATCCACCACTATCCGCACGCTGATGGGCCTGATCCATCCCAGCGGCGGCAACGCCTCTATTTTCGGTCTGGACTGCCAGACCAAGGCCAGTGTCATTGCCAGAGATGTGGGCTACCTTCCCAGCGAGAACAGCTATTATGAAAACATGAAGGTACGGGAACTGCTGCAATACACCGCTGACCTGTACGGCAGGGACTGCGAAACGAAAATGTATGAGCTTTCTGAGCGCCTCAATCTGGATTTGACCCGGAAAATAGCAGACCTGTCTCTGGGTAACAAGAAAAAGGTGGGGATTGTGTCTGCCATCATGACCTCGCCCAAGCTGCTGATTATGGACGAGCCTACCAGCGGCTTAGACCCGTTGATCCAGCAGGCTTTCTACGATATTCTGAAGGAGGAGAACAGCCGGGGAACCACCATTTTCTTCTCATCCCATGTCCTCAGCGAAGTACAGAAGCTGTGTGACCGGGTGGCAATCTTAAAAGAAGGCAAGCTCGTGGGCATTCAGTCCATCAAAGAGCTTCGGGAAAGCGGCTATAAAAAGGTCAGCATCACCGTCAAAACAACCATTCCCCGTGACTTCTGGGGATTGCCCGGCATTGCCAACTACACCGAGAGTCCTGACAAGACCTCTGTTTCCTTTATGTATAACGGCAATATCACAGCGATCATCGACAAGCTTCACCTGCTGCATTTGGACGATGTGCTTTTGGAAGAGCCCTCTTTGGAGGAAATCTTCATGCACTACTATGCGTAAGGAGGTGTTAGGCATGGTCATTTTGAAATATGAACTGAAAAGGCATCGAACCTATATCCTGGGCTGGGCTATCGCCTTGGCACTGTGTATTTTTTTGATGACGCCGACTTATTACAGCTTTCTGGATGCTGCCTCCGTGGAACTCTTTGAAACCATGGGCACCACGGACTTTTACAGGAGTGTCGGCGTATCGATGGAATACCTAACCTCTTCGCTGGGCATTTATGGGTTCCTGACCAGCTTTTTCATGATTGCCTCCGGCATTTTTGGGATGCACTTCGGCATTTCCATTCACACCAGAGAATGTACGGAAGGAACCTCGGAATATCTGTTTACAAAGCCCTTTCCCCGGAAAGCAATTTATTGGGCAAAGGCATTGACCGTGTTTGTCGGCGTGGCGATTGTGGGTACGGGGTATCTGCTGGCTTCCCTTTTCGCCATGGCAATATTCCGTTCCGGAACTCCTTGGGGAGAGTTTTTCCTGATTGCCCTGTCCCTGACCCTTGTTACGCTGTTCTTCGCTGCAATGGGCCTGATGGTGGGAATTTTGTTTTCCCGCAACCGCAGTCCGCTGCTGACCGCCGGATTAGTCGTATTTGTGGAGTATTGCATTACCAGCTTCTCCAACATCGTCAGTAACCGAGCTATCAGCTTTCTGTCTCCCTACTCTTTCTTCGGAGCCGCTGATATCTCCAAAAACGGCTTCTATGACCTCCGGTATCTTGGATGGTGTGTGCTGCTGTTTGCCCTGTTTTTGGTGCTTTCTTACGGTGTCTTTCTGAAAAAAGACATTCAGTTCCGCAGCTAAGGAGGTGTGAACATGAAAACATTGATTAAAAATGAATTCCGCCAAACCAGAAGACTTTTGCTGATCTGGCTGGGAATCATGCTGCTTCTGTGCGGTTTCTGCTATTTTGAGCTTCTGTCCCTACGGGACAGTCTGGATGAAATGGCAGCGATGGTCAGCCAATTTCCGAGACTGATCATGATCATGTTCGGAGTCAAAGGCGACTTGACGACATCCACCGGCTGGTATGTGTGCATCTATTTCTGGGAGGGACTGCTGGCGTTTCCTTATGCCATGTCTTTGGGACTGTCCTGTGTGGCAAGGGAAAAGAAATTCGGAACATCGGAATACCTGTTCACAAAGCCTGTGAAGCGGAAAACCATTGTTCTGGCGAAGGTGATCGTTTCGGCAGTGAACCTGCTGGTGTTCGCCCTGTTCAGCGGCGTGTGTAATTATTTCACGATCGTTCTTCCTTTGGGCGGTCTGGATCAGCCGGGAGCGGTGCTTTCCACAACGATGGGAATGTTCTTTACCCAGACTCTCTTTTTTGCCCTGGGTCTGCTGTTTTCCAGTGTGCTTCGATCCTATAAGGCTGCGGTGCGGACAGGAACAATTTCCATGCTGGCTGCCTATGGGTTGGCCTTTACTGCCGAGTACACAGGAAATCATTTCCTGGACTACCTGACCCCATTGCGTTATTTTGATGTGTACGAGGTAGCACTGCACGGTTTCCACCTTCCCTATCTCGTCTTAACGATCGTTGTGGCAGGTATTTGTGTCGCAGCTGCCCTGGATCAGTGGAAACGGCGGGAATTGTGATGTTACATGAATCGTGTATCTTGAAAACAGCAGCTAACGATATATGGAGGAAATATTTATGTTACGGCCAAAAGAAATAGTATGTAAATGGGTAGATGCCTTTAACAACCATGATGTAGAGGCAATTATGAGCTTGTACCATGATAACGCAACCAATCATCAGGTGACCAATGATCCCGTGATTGGGATAGATGCAATCCGTGAAATGTTTACAGCATAATTTGCCTATTGAATCGTTGTGAAAAGGTGAACAGAGCACGAAGTTGAAGGAAGGGCGAAAATGGAGCGAGGAAGAATTATTGTAATTACAGGCCCTCCGGGAACTGGAAAATCGACAGTATGGATGCCATGGAAGGAATATTCTTCTTCGTCGATGCGGGCGGCTTCCTGAAGCCAAACATACAGGTCGTTGCTCTCTGGGTTACAAGGAAGCTCTGAACCACGCCTCTGACGATACAATGCGTACAAGAGAAAAGAGGGAAAGACCGCTGACAGCATTAAAAAAGATGCAATTTTTTCACAGCATACTTTCCGAACCATGTGTGGTGTATGGCACCGCATTTCTCAGCAACACAATATACCAAGTTCGAGGCGGAGAGTCTATTGAAATAAAAAAATCCGAGGAAGAGAATATCTCTCTGCCTCGGATTTTTCGTTTCATCCCTCAATCGGCTGGTGTAGTACCTTCAATTTCAAGATGTCCCTGTGCGGACACGCCCTTCAGGCATTTTTTATCTTCGTCCTCTCTGCGGTTTTGGATTCTTCAGCAAGTCGGATTTTTCCGCAATCTTTTTCAGCCACTTCCGTTCTTCTACTGACAGCTTCCTAAAATTCAGCTTGAGCCGTTTGCAGATAAACGCCAAGTACGCTTGTTCCGTGTCGCTGTCCTGGCTGACGATTTCACCAGCAGTTTCCAGCATTTCTTTTAGCGGGTTATCCTCTGGGACGCTGAAAAAATCGTCCTTGTGTGTTTCCCGCAGAGCAAGGGCAATCCCGTTTATGTCCCGTTGTATCACATAGCGGCAAAACTCGTCCTCATCAATATGGGCGGTGATAAGCTGTCTTAACTGCGTATCACTCATGCCAGGATTATGCTTTTTTATAACAGTTGCGCTCATCGTGTCCACTATGGCGTTTGCACCCTGCGCCTGTTTCAGTGCCGTTCCGTTCACATAGATTTCAAGGTCAGCCATCAGCCGGGGGAAATCCGGGTGCGCCGCCAGCTCACACAGCAGGGTATTGTCTATCCTCCCGCTTTTCAGCAGGTCAATCATTTCATCACTCAAACGCAGGTCTGCAAGATCGGCGTTTGGGTGATTTTTCATTTCAGACAGCCCCAGCAGATAATCAGCGGTCACACCGTAAAACTTCGCCAGCCGGATAAGGGCATAGTGGCTGATGTCCTTGAAGTCTTCCGTTTCGTAACTGCCCAGCGCAGACTTGGAAAGCCCGGTCTGCTCCGCAAGCTGCCCCAGCGTCAAGCCACGCTCCACACGTAGGTCTTTTAATCGCTCTTGTATGGATAAAGACATATTCACCCTCCTTGCTAGCTCAACGAAAGAGAAGCCGTTATGCTATGTACTATGCTCATAGCATAACGGCATAGGCATTTACAGTTTTATTTTACCATTTGCTACATCTTCACGAAATTTGACCTGATATAAAAAAAGAGACCAGAACAGGGTATTTCCCCATCCTGATCTCATATTACAAATTTACCTGTCCAATAAAAACACCTTTAAAGCTCAATATGTGGTTTTACCGGCTCATTTTGCACCTGTCGCTGTGTTTCTCTTTGGGGGACTGCACTGTTTGCGGCTACTATAGCTTTCTTGGCCGCAAGTCTCGCCCGTAGTGATGGGCGTTCCCCTCTTGCCCTGCGTTTTCTTTCCTCTTCCTCGATGCGTTGCAGCTCTTCCAAGCGTTCCTGCTCCGCTTGCCGGGCTTCCCTTTTCTCCTCAGATTTTGGAACCGTATTGCTGAGTACATTGTCGATCTGGTTCAGATTTACCTCCTCAAGCTCCTCCACCTTGGCAAGCGGCTTGTATTCAGCCAACTTCACAAGAAGCTCCGCCGCCTTGCGGACATCCTCGATGTTGTCACTCTCTTCTATCACAGTTCCCAGGTACTTCTTATAATCCGCAGAATTGCCGTTTCGGATATCATCCGCTATATTCTGCACCTGTAACTCCCAGTTATCGACCGTATCCTTGTACTCATAGGGATCAAAGTCACTGGAAAAGCGGTCTATTTCAGCCGCCAGCTTCGCAGCCTCGTCCACATATACCGGCTTTACGGCATCCATATCCTGTTCCGGTCTATCCTGTACAGTCAATCCCGGCAGTGTCCCGATTACCTTTACATCCGGGAATGCATCTATGATCTGCCCGATCTTTGACAGTCCCTCCTGATCATTCCATATCTGAGGAACATACCGCAGATTATCAAGATCTATGGTGTTTCCATAGAGGACATCCATCTGCACATCATCTATCTCCGGTGTCCCAGCTTCATGTATGTTGATGCCGACAGCAGGGATCATATTGCTATGATTTTCACGGATGCTCTCAAACAGAGCTTTTGCCTCTTCTATAGTGGAAATTCCCTCATGATAGGTTCCCATGCTGTGAAATTCGCCGCACTCCGCAACGGTATAGGTTATCTCTGTGTTACGCTGCTGTGCTTCCTGTATTATTTGAGCCTGTTTTTCTGTAAGGTACGCTTCCACACCGGTCAGATACTCGGAAAGACTCCCATGCTGTTCCTGTGATATCGTGTTTATATCGAGCTTTACACCACCCATAATGATATTTCCCTGATTAAGAGTGTTAAACAGATCGTCCTCCCTCACCGAGCCGCTGTAATACAACACCACATCAAGGTCAGCTCCTTTCTCCTCCATACCCCTGCAACGACTGCCGGATACAACGACATCCTCAATGATTACATCCATCCCATAATCATTCACTATGCCCTGCACTATTGTTTTAACATTAGCTTCTATCGTTTCAGGATCCATGCCGTCAAGCTCATGGAACTTCTCTTTGGTCTTATCCTTAAATGCGCTTATGACAGCGGCATCGTTAAGGCTTTCGCCTTTTGTTTCGTCTTTTGCCATTTCAGCTCCTTTCTAAAAGGCTCCGGAGATAATCCCCGAAGCCCTTTGATCTTATGCTATAACCTCTTCTTTTTTCTTTGCTACCGCAGGTGCTTTCTGATCCATGGCAGCTACAACCGCCTTCTTCTCATTAAGCCTTGCGACAAGGGACGGTCTTTCCTCTTTTGTCTCCGGTTTTGTTGCAGGGTTCCCCATATCCTCTGTTTCTGATATATCAGCCTCCTCAGCTTTTTCGCTTATTTCAGCCTTATCCTCCGATATGTGACCTGCCTCTTTGGTAGCCTCCTGTGCCGGCATTACCGTCTCGGTCTGTTCTGCTGTTTCTTTCTCCGGCTTTGGAGCATCTTCATCAAGATCAACTGCATCCTCGCCTTTTTCATCCATATCAAGCAGGCTGTTCAGTTCTGCAAGCCTTGTCAGCTTATCGTTAAGCTCCTTCTCCTGTGGGAATGGCTTTTCCACCTCAATCTTTGCGGTTTCAAGCTGCTGTTCCACATTGGCATGCTTCGCAATCGCATCCTCAAGCTGTTTTGTCATGGATTCCATGGCATTACCGATACGGGTAATGTTACCGGACGGGTCAGAGCCAATCTCCACTTCATGGCTGAGTTTTCCTTTCATGTTCAGCGTAAACTTCCTGAAAAATGAATCAAAGGTTATATTCATCTTCATGCCAAGGTACTCACCGATTGGCACAGCCACATTGGCCTGCTTCATCTCCTTGCAGATACCGATGATTGCTGTTCCGGCTTCCTTCCTGTCATCATAGGTCTTTCCGGCTACCGTCATGGTAAAGACATCCTTATCCGCAGGCTTGCTGGCATTGTATGTTGCAATATCTGCCTTCATTCCGGCGATACGCTCCTTCAGTGCTGATATCTGCTGTGGGTAGTTCTTTGCGATATTATCCTCCAGTCGGTATTTCTGACTGGTATGGTTCGCTTTCATGAGCTTCAGCTTTGATACCTGGATGTCGAGATCCATCTTTTCTTTGATATAAGGATTTCCCGTAGCAAGAGCCTTGACCTCCGCATAGGTAAGTGCCGCCTCGTCAATATCCTCACAGCTTCTGACTGGAGATTTACTGGTCATGATCTGCCCGATGAACTTCTGCTTGTTCTCGATGAGCTGCCACGAGTACGCATCAAACGTACCCTCTGTAACATAGCGGAAGATCTTTACCTTTGGATTAGTATTGCCCTGTCGTAAGATACGACCTTCCTGCTGTTCAATGTCAGAGGGTCTCCATGGCACATCCAAGTGATGAAGTGCTATCAGCCTGTCCTGCACATTGGTACCGGCTCCCATCTTCTGCGTTGATCCCAATAAAAAACGGACCTGTCCGCTTCTTACTTTGCCAAACAGCTCCGCTTTCCTCGTCTCGGTATTCGCATCATGGATAAAAGCTATCTCTTCCGGTGGTACTCCTTTTGCTATCAGCTTGTCCCTGATATCCTCATATACATTGAAGGTTCCGTCTCCTTTAGGTGTACTCAAATCGCAAAAAATGAGCTGGGCTGACCGCTTATCTTTTGTCTCCTCCCAAATCTCAAAAGCTTTCTCCACGCAAACACTGGACTTACTGTTTTCATCATCCGGTAGCATATCGTTCATAAGACGCTGATCCAGTGCCAGCTTACGCCCATCGTTAGTAATTTTAAGCATATTATCGACGGATGAATCCACCATACGGTTACGCACCCGCTCTGCTCTGTCTGCCAGAGATGCCACCATTTCCTTCTGCGCTTCGGACGGCTTTAATGTCACATTTTCATACTCTGCCTCCGGCACAGGGAGTTTTAACATATCTGGTGTCTGTATATCGGCACTCTCCTTAAAGAGTGCGATCAACTCAGGCAGGTTAAAGAACTTTGCAAACCTTGTCTTTGCCCTGTATCCGGTTCCCTCCGGTGCAAGCTCTATCGCCGTCTGTGTATCACCGAAGTTAGCCGCCCATGCATCGAACTGTCCCAGTCCCAGCTTCTGAAGCGTACCATACTGTAAATATCTCATATTGGTATATAGCTCCGTCATGCTGTTGCTGATCGGTGTTCCGGTTGCAAAGGTCACGCCCTTACCACCAGTCAGTTCATCGAGGTACTGACACTTGTTAAACATATCCTGTGACTTCTGAGCTTCAGTCTGTGCAATACCTGCCACATTCCGCATTTTCGTATATAAGAACAAATTCTTGTACGAATGCGACTCGTCCACAAAAAGCCTGTCTACGCCAAGCTGTTCAAAGGTTACAACATTATCCTTACGGCTCTGATCATTTAATTTATCAAGCCTTGTCATGAGCTGCTTCTTGGATTTTTCCATCTGCTTGATGGTATATCGCTCACCCCTGTCAGCCTTTGCCTGTGCTATAGCCTCCGTGATCTCATCTATCTGCCGCTCCAGTATCGCCACCTGCCTTTCCTGTGACAACGGGATCTTTTCAAACTGCGTATGGCCGATGATCACGGCATCATAATCGCCTGTTGCTATACGGGAGCAGAACTTCTTGCGATTTGCAGGCTCAAAGTCCTTTTTCGTAGCCGCAAGGATATTCGCTCCGGGATACAGACGCAGGAAATCTGATGCCCACTGCTCTGTCAGGTGGTTTGGTACTACAAACAGCGACTTCTGAGCAAGCCCAAGCCTTTTAAGTTCCATAGCTGCCGCAGTCATTTCGAAGGTCTTGCCAGCACCTACACAGTGTGCAAGGAGCGTGTTATCTCCATACAGCACATGAGCTACCGCATTCTTCTGATGCGGCTTAAGCTCTATATCCGGTGTCATACCCGGAAACTGCAAATGTGAGCCGTCATATTCCCTTGGTCTTGTGGAATTGAAACGCTCATTATAAACCTTTACAAGATCAGCTCTCCGCTCCGGATCCTTAAAAATCCAGTCCTTAAAAGCTTCACGGATTGCCTCCTGCTTCTGTGCAGCAAGGGTGGTCTCCTTCTTATTCAGCACCCTCTTTTCCTTGCCATCCTCCACGATAGTATCATAGATACGCACATCCTTAAGGTTCAGACTGTCCTCCAGTATCTTATAGGCATTCGCCCTGCCGGTACCAAAGGTCATGTTGGCAAGGGTATTGCCATAGTCTGCATTCTTACCCTTTACATTCCAAAGCCCGGTCACATCCGAATACTGTATGCCCATGACATTCCGGTCAAAAAGATATCCCGGTGTCTGGAAAGTCTCACGCATGAAGTCCTCGATATACTTCGGGTCAACCCATGTTGCCCCAAGACGGACTTCTATATCCGATGCTTCAAGGTCTTTCGGCATTACCTGTTCAAGATGCACCACATTCACCTGATACTCAGGGTGATTTTCCGCATAGTTCTTTGCTATGGAAAGCTTCTCACGGACATTACCGGACAGGTATTCATCCGCTGTCTCCCACTGGTCGGTCAGCGGATTCCGGAAGATAACTCCTGCAAGCTCCTCAGTTATGGCTTCTTTTTCCTTTCCCGTAAGCTCTGCCATATAGTCAAGGTCTACCTTGGCTTTTTCAGCCAGGGAGACCGCCAATGCCTCGCTTGCGGTATCAACACTTGTCACCACCTCTGCGTGTTTGATGGTACGCTTCGTGAACATATCCGCTTTTCCAAGAAACTTCCCCTCATCATCCAGCTTCTCCAAAGAACAGAGCAGGCAGTATGAAGAATCCTGATTAAAGGCTCTCTTATTGGTCTGAGAACTGATAAGCCCGTATTTATCGGAGAACTTATCATATAATCCGTTCAGTTCTGCCTGTTTGTCCGTAATGGCTGAGTCGGGATAATCCTCCATCTGCATCTGAATTAGTTCCTGCGTACAGTCACGGATAGCGATCATACCTTTGATGCGGTCTTCCATGGTATCTGACACATCGGCAGGCTTCATGACGGAATTCTCACGATAATACACATGATCATCCACCATACAAAAGCTGTAATTCTTCACATTCGGATCTGCTGGGATTACTTCAAGGTCAGACTTTCCAAGCTCGTCCGCTGAAAGCTCCACCGCTTCATATTCTGCATGAATATTGCTGATTGCCTCACGAAGCTGCTCCTCAAATGGTCTGCTCTCATCCGGTACACAGGTACTCTCCATACCAAAGGGTCCCGATACCATCTCCATTTTCCCTACGATCATCTCCGGATGGTCGGCAAAATACTGGTTCATGGCTATACCGTTTGCATCCATGCCGAGGTGTACCCAGTCCGGCTCGATATCCATAAGCCTGTCCCTTTTCTGGAAAAAAAGAATGTCGGACGTGACTTCTGTACCGGCATTCTCCTTAAAAGCTGTATTAGGTAATCTCACCGCTCCGAGCAGTTCTGCCCTCTGAGCAAGGTACTTTCTCACCTGCGGGCTTTGCTTGTCCATGGTTCCCTTGCTTGTAACAAATGCCACGATACCGCCCGGTCTTACCTTATCCAGTGTCTTTGCAAAGAAATAATCATGGATCTGGAAATTCAGCTTATCATAAGGCTTGTCACTTACCTTATAATTCCCGAACGGCACATTTCCCACAGCAACATCAAAGAAATCATTCTGAAAATCGGTCTTTTCATATCCGCTGATACGCACATCTGCCTGCGGATAGAGTTGCTTTGCGATGCGGCCTGTCAAATCATCCAGCTCCACTCCGTATAGCTTGCTGTCCTGCATCTCCTCTGGCAGCATACCGAAGAAATTACCTACACCCATGGCAGGCTCAAGTATATTTCCCTTTTCAAATCCCATCTGTCCCAGTGCTTCATAGATATTTCTTATGATTACGGGGCTTGTAAAGTGGGCATTTAGGGTACTCTCTCTTGCGGAATTATATTCCTCCGGTGTCAAAATGCTCTTTAATTCCTGATATTCCGCAGACCAGTTACTCTTGGTTTCATCAAAGGCATCTGCAAGACCACCCCAGCCGACGTACTGTGATAAAATCTGCTGTTCCTCCGGCGTGGCTGTCCTGTGTTCGTCCTCGATCTGCTTCAAAGTTGTAATCGCCCTGATATTGTCACGGAACTTTTCCTTTGCGCTGCCTTTTCCCAGGTCATCATCTGTAATGCGGAAATTCTTTGCCGCAGCTCTTGCGTCTTCAGACAGTTCCGCTTCCCTTGCGTTATAGGATTCCCAGAACCTTCCGACAAGCCTCCTTGGAAAGCTCTCATCATCCATAAACTCATACTGGATGTTCTTAACTGCATCAAGGCTATCAGCTTTTTCAATCTTCTTTTCATACTGCCCGACCCTTACTTCATCTGACAGTTTCTCTTCCAGCTTGCGTAGCTCCGGTTCAGAAAGCCTGTCATAAATATCGTTACTTTCAGTATGGATGGAAAAGCTCTCTTCATCCCCGTCATGCCTTGTGACCTCATACCGGATCTTCTGATGTTCTCCCCGGATATCGGCTTCAAGCTCATACTCCGCAGTATGCCCGAAATTGCTGTACTCCGCTCCAATATAGGAAATGTTCTGTATATCCTCTGCGGTAAGCTCCATGTTATGGAACTTCTCCCAGTCCTCTTCTGATACATAGGTAAGCTCGTCAAAATCAAGGTACTTAAGCTCATTTTCTATAAGGTCAGTAAGGGTATCATATTCATTCTGAGAAATGATCTGCCCGTCAATCGCAAGGCGGATGCTGTTATGCTCAAGGTCTACAGAAGCCTGTATCGGGTACTCTTTTCCATCTGCTTCATCTATAAGGTCGGTATAAGCTATCTCCACATTGGAAAGATCCGAGAAATCTGCATCATGATCATACTCCCTGTAGCAGAACTCATTGATAAGCTCCTTTGCCTGCTCCTGCTCCGGAGTAAGGACTGCTTCTTTTTCCCGAAGAAACTCCGGCACTTCCGAAAATCCAAATGAATCCACGAAATATGCCTTGTCCTCACCATTCTGATGCAATACCACCACATCCGATACGGACATGGAGCGTCCCTTGTAATCTGCCGGATGGTCTATGTTAAACTTCTCATACAGGTCATCGAGAGTAGCGCTTTCCTCCAGTTCTCCGGAATATACTGCCTCATAGTTTGCCGCATCAACAGACAGTCCTCTGTTCTGCAGGTGCTCCAGATTTTCAAAGATGATATCCCGTCTGTCCTCAGCTTCATCCGATATCTGATAGATTGTATATGTTGAAGATTCCTGCTCTAAAGCCTGCTCTTTAAGCACTTCTCCCCGCATGGTCTCGTCAACATACTCCTGCGCCTCTTCAAGAGTCCTGAAGGTCTCCGTAGGAGCAGCAAGAGAATCAGCAACCGGATGAATCCCATATGAACCATCTTCCTCACGGTCTATCCATACATACTGACCGGAAGGGAGCTTTGTTGCCCACTCCTGGGGATTATCATTTTCATCATCCGCTTCATGGACTATCGACCAAAGGCTATTCTCTCCCCGTCCGACAGGCGGACCGAATTCGGGATTATGATCCGCCTCTTTGCTTTCAGGCTCTTCCTGTGCATCCCCGGCTTCAATGGCATCAACAAGTTTTTCCTGCTCATCAGCAAGAGCTTCCTTTTCCTGCTCCTTTTTATACTCTGCATAGGCTTCCTTTGCCTTTGGAGACAGGTACTTATCCTCTGCAATCAGTTCACGGATACGCTTTTCCACCACATTCCAGTTAAGAAGCACGGATGTATAAGGCTCCATGATACTGCCTTTGTCAAGCTGAATGCCCTTTGCATCATGGTCTTCCCAACTCTTATCATTTCCAATCAGTGCATCTGACTGACCACCAGTACCGTATTCGCTCTTAAGGAACGCTACATTATCTTTGCTGTCATGCCCTTCCTTAAAATAATCATAGATACGGAAAAGTCCCTGCGATACACCGCTTCCATGGGTGAGCCTGCTGTCAATCTCATCCTGGGTAATGAAGTTTTCAAGCCTTACATTTACCTCATCTGCAAGAGGAAACTCCCTACGCTCAGCATCGAGGTCGGCAATCTCTGAAAGCAGATACTCCGGCTCTTTTACATATCGCCACCGAAGTTGAAGCTCTCCGCTCTCTATCCTGTCCGCAGCCCTGCCGATTTCCTCTGCAAGCAGCTCTCTTCCCTCATGGGTAGATAGCAGCTCTACGATATGTGCCTGGCTGTCGGGATAATTACTTCCTTGGATAGAAAGAGAATCAGGCATATCATCAATGCCGTCACGGAAAAAGAAATAAATCTGATCAGCCACCCTCGCCCGTTCGGTGCTGTCCACAAGAAAGGCTTCATTTCTCGACATATATGAGCCGTTTTCCACCATCTGACGGGTGAACTCTTCCACAAGGCTCCAACTATAGGTAGTGGCAAAGTCCACCTGAGCGGAATTGCCCGGTGCGATGCTCATACCATTTTCATTAAACCAAACAGATACCCTCTGCCCGTCAAATTCAAAGCCCTTACCGGTAGTTCCGATCTCATTCTTTATGAAATCAGTCATTTCCGCAGCATCTTTTCCTGCCTGGTACTTTGCATAGATACGCTTACGGTTATTCTCTTTGCCACCACCGGATCTGATCACATCAAGAAGCTGGTCGTCTTTTAGCATAAAAACAGCGGGAGCCTTCGTTTTCACGCTTGCTTCCGCTGCTGCTATCGTTCCCACCTGTTCCGCAAATGATGGGAACAGGTCAAACATATTCAGTTGTTCGGGTTCTGCATCCGGAGGGTTTAGCTGTAGATCAGCTCCGATAAAACTATCTCCTCCGCCGATGCCCGGATGTTGTTCATCAGACCCACCCACTTCATCTGGTCTGATGCTTTCAGGGCTTCGTTCACTCCCTGGGACTTCGCCATCTGGGATGTCAACAGATCCATCCTCTCCTCTGCCTGCTTCTGAATCATCAGGCAGTGCTCCTTCAGATTCCCCTCTAACATCATCCCGCTGTAGGTTCCTCTCCTGTGTTCCTTTAAGAAGTTCCTCCGCATCAGTCCGTACTTCGTTAAGGGTTCCTCCGGCTCGCTGTTCGCGATCAGGTTCGGGATCAGATAATCCCCGCTCTGCATGTAAGTCAGTTCCATGGTCATTTCCTCCTTGTTCTGAAATATTAGCGCTTTCGCCTTTTTCATAATCATCGGTGGAAATATCACCTTGCCGCTCGCTTTCACGCTTTAAAGCATTATATTCATTCTGAGCCTCATTTGCAAGCGAATTTTGGCTTTTTTCTACGGCTTGTGATATATTCTCCGTTTGTCTTTCTACTTCGCCATATCTGGCGATATGACGTTCCTGTACCGTTACCGCTCTTCCGATTTCCATGAGTACCGGCTCAGTCATTTCCGATACTGCATTTCCAAGTACCGACAGCGTTTTCACATCGCTGAACTCATGCAGATAACGAAAATCAAAATCATAAAGTTCTGTATCCACACCGCACCTTGTAAGAAGCGTATATGCGATGGAATCTCTCATGGTCTCTTGCAAGCGCAGTTCAAGATTCAGTTCATCATATCCATGCAGAAAGCTTCCATCCACCCGGTCCTGCAGATCAGGCATTACATCCCTGTAATAATCATCCGCAATACGATGTGCCAGCTCCACCAGCCTATCTCCGAAAGGTCTGCTTTCATCCGTTTTTCCATATATGTTTTCAAGTCTGTTGAGAACTGTCTGTTCATTCCGTTCCCTGACCTGCCATATGTACGGGAGTCTTCCAACATTCCATCCGGGATGCACATTTGACACATCAAATACATACCGAAGTCTTGGTCTGCCGCTGCTTTCATCCAAAAGAGCGATACCCTTGGACCCACGGTTGACCCAGCAGTTCATCTTCTGATTCCATGTTTCAAGCTCTGCACATGCTGTGGCATCCGGTCTCTGGGCATAGATAAGCAGCTGATCCATGAAAGGATACCGGTATAGCCTTCCGGCAGTGGTAAGGAATCCTTTCCACTTTTCCATATCTGCCGATAAATCCTGTGCCGTAGCCTGTGCAAGCCATTTGATCTCATCATATTTTCTTGCCATAGCCTGTTTCTCCTTATAAAGATTATGGGAGAAGGACATCGCTGCCCCTCTCCCGTTCCAAAACAAAAATCCTTATGCCAAAGCCTGTCCTCTGTCCTTATTCATCTGACGAGGCTCCCTGGTTGCCTCATTCTTGGCAACAATGTCTTTCTTCTGAGCAAGTCTTTCCTTAAGGGAAGGACGCTCCTGCTTCTTTTCCTCTTTTGCCGCAGTCTTTACTACAGCAGTTTCTTTTGAAGCCTCGGTTTCCTTTGCCGCAGCTCTCTCCTCTGCCTTGTCAGCACGGAAAAGCTCATGCTCCTTTGCGTCATAGGCATATACGTGATCGGAGAGTCTTTCCTCCGGTGCTACCTGTGTGGCATTCACATCCTGCACCATGCTCTCCAGTGTCTTAAGATCCATCTGGTCATTCTTAGGTACGATCAGCACCTCATGCACACTCGAAGGTAAAATGAAGTAGTCCTGACCCAGCTTCTCGGTGATATCATCCATGACCTTATCGTTAAGGAGAACTGCCGCACCGTTAAGCTTATCCTCATTGGAAAGTACATACATCATCTCATCAGGTGTAGGCGGGATCATACCGGCGATGGCCTCCCTTGCCTCTTCCTCAGACATTCCGCTTCGCATCATATCGGGAAGCATCATATCAACCATGGTCTCCGTCATGCTCTTAAAGGTTGCCGGAGTAAGTGTGTCCATGTTATCGAGGGCAATCTGATGAAGCTGTTCTACATCCACACCGTATCCTTCCATGAGCCTGTTGGTGATAGGAGCAGACATATTGCCGCTCTCTTCTTTGCCGATTGCGATATGGTATGTAACAGCCAGGTCATCCACCATGGTATGAGGCTTATCTGCAAGATACTCCGCATTCTGCTCTGCATTGATAAGACGGCAGGTGATACGATCCTTCACGCTGTCAAAATCCGTAAGCCTGCTAACATCGAAATCCTGTGACATCTCATGCTGAGTGCGGACATCTGCGATTGCAGCCAGGATATCATCCATAGGTCTGCCGTCCTCATGCTGCTCATAAAACTGGTTAAGGTAAATGTTGGGAGCGATATTGCTGTCCTCAAGCTTTACCATAAGACCATCCAGCTTCTGATCATTGTTCTTTACAACGGTCTGAATGGAAACATCCGCATTTTCATACTTCTCAGGCAGAAACTCCTTGATACGGTCTGCCACTTCCTGCTTAAACTCTTCGTAATTCATGCATTTGTTCCTCCCTTCATCATAGCTTCCTTCTGCATCTGTGCCTTACGCTCCAACTTCTTCATGCCCTGCATATAGGCTGTGAAGCGGGCTTTGCCGCTTGTCCTCTGCTTTTCTGCAACCTCTGTTGCGATCACGTTGTTATTCTGCATCTTCTGTAACCTCCTCCATATAGTTAAAATAATCATCACAGAAATCCTTGTTTTTTCTGTCCTTGTACTTCTTTACTGCATAAACGACGGCGGAAACAATGGTTCCTGCCGCCGCAATGCCCAGTAATACCTTTACTGCTTTCTTCATGTTGCTCACTCTCCCTTCTTCTTACGCTCCGGAAACTCCATGGAAAACTTGAACTGGAAACCGCTCCTCTCTTCGCCATCCTTATTGGTGTAGTCATACGCCTCCACACCTTCAGGCTTAAGAAAAGCATCGTAGCTCTTGCCCTTCTTGCTCTTAAGACCTTTCATAAAGATCTTTTCTCCTGCAAGAAGCTTCTTGATCTGCTCCTCGTCAAGCTTTCTTCCCATGGCATAGCCAAGGCTCATGCCGCACTTCTCGGTGCAGTATGCTCCATACTTGCCGACAACAACATCTCCGCCACACTTAGGGCATTTTCCGATTGCTTCTTCTGAACCAAACATCTTCTTTTCCTCCTCGCTTACGCTACTGTATGTTTTTATCAAATCAGTTACCATGTCCTTAATGCCCTTAATAAAGGCATCCGCACTCATCTCACCCTTGGAGACAAGGACAAGTGCGTTTTCCCAGTCCGCCGTCATCTGCGGAGATTTCACCGCATCAGGCAGGATGGTTATGAGCTTGATTCCATCATCCGTGGGAACCAGCTTTTTCTTATCTCTTTTGACAAAACCGTCTTTTACCAGCTTCTCGATGATATCCGCTCTGGTGGCAGGTGTGCCGAGACCCTTACGCTCTACATCATCGTCCATTTCCGAAGCACCGGCAGTCTCCATATACTTAAGGAGCGTGTCTTCCGTAAAAGCTTTTGGTGGCTGCGTGAAGCCCTCCACCACTCTCGGATTCACATCACGGAATGACTGTCCTTCCCTTATTACTGGAATAGGCTTTTCTTCATCTTCCGCATCAGTCTTTACCTTAAAGCGGTTCCTGAGCATCTTTTCATACTTCTTAAAGCCTTCGGATATGACCGTCTTTCCGCTTGCATGAAACTTAAACCCATCACAGTCAAGTTCCACCTTTACACCCTTATAAATGTGCCTCCCGGATGTAGCACACAGAACACGATATGAAATGAGGTAAAGAATCTTCTTCTCTCCCTCTGCAAGTGCATCCATATTTTGTTTGCCTATTTCCATCGTGGGAATGATGGCATGGTGGTCTGTGACCTTTTTACTGTTTAAGACTCTGCCGATATCCGGCGAATAATCCTGCGGAATCTTTAATATGCTTTTAAACACCGCTCCGATCACATCTTCCGCAGTCTGTCCCATATCATCGGATAAAAACTGGCTGTCCGTCCTCGGATAAGTACAAAGACGCTTTTCATAAAGGCTCTGGGTATAATCCAAGGTCTGCTTTGCCGTAAATCCAAAGATACGATTGGCATCCCTCTGCAGGGTGGTAAGGTCATAAAGTCTCGGCTGTGCGATACTCTTTTCCTCTTCCTCCACCTTCGTAATACGCACCGGGTTAAATACGGCACATCCCTCTACGGACATTGCCTCATCTTCGGTCTTGAACTTATCGGATACCGCTTCCATGCCATTTACATCTATATGGCAGGTATAAAACGGCTCTTTCTTAAAGGTTCGGATTGCTTCGTCTCTGTCCACAAGCATTGCAAGTGTAGGAGTCTGCACCCTTCCGACTTTCAAAAGTCTGTTATAAAGCACCGTGAAAAGCCTTGTACCATTGATACCCACAAGCCAGTCAGCCTGTTGTCTGCATAAAGCACTCTGATACAGGTCGTTGTACATATATCCGGGTTTCAGATTGGCAAAGCCTTCCCTTATGGCACTCTCTTCCATGGATGAAAGCCATAAACGCTTGATGGGTTTATCACAGCCTGCCTGCTCATATACAAGTCTGAATATAAGCTCGCCCTCTCGTCCGGCATCGGTAGCACAGATAGTCTCATCCACACCTTTATCGTGCATGAGCTTCTTAAGTACCTTAAACTGGGCTTTTGTATCCTTTTTGATCTCATACTGCCAGTTCCCCGGCATGATCGGGAGCGAATTATACGACCATTTCTTTAGTGCAGGATCATAAGAATCCGGCTGTGCCAGCTCGATAAGATGTCCTACGCACCATGAAATGATATAACCGTTTCCCTCGATATAACCGTCCTGTGCATTCTTTACGCCCAGTGCATCCGCATAGGCTCTGGCCACACTGGGCTTTTCAGTAACCACTAACTTGTATCCCATAGCAGCCTCCTTATAAAGAAGCTTCCTTTGACTTGGTGGCAGTCTTCTGAGGAGCATCGTGCTTCTGCTGTGATACTTCCGCCTTTTTCTCGGAAAGCCTGTCCTTAAGAGATTCTCTCGGCTTTTCCTCCTGTTCCTTGCCTCTGGACTTATAAAACTCCACCATGCCCTTCAGATCTCTGTTGGATACCTTGGTCTTTTCAGTCTCCCAGATCTTTTTTCCATCTGCGCCCTCACCGACGCAGTGATCCTTGCGTACTGTGGTATGGCCATCAGCAGGTAGCTTCATCCACATGCCCTTACCATACTGATCCTCATGCACCGCATTTGACCTTGCTACAAATGTTGCCCAGGGACTATGATCATTTTCATCCTTGTTAGGAATAAGGATCTGCTTATACTCCTTGCCGTCCTTACCCGTAAAAGGCTCTCCGACACATCCCTTGCCAAACTTGATGGTGATCTCATCCATCTTCTTTTTTTCTGCTGTCTGTTCCATAAAACTCATTTCTCCTTTCAAAAGATGACGGAGAGGTTATCCTCTCCGCCGTAAATGTGTTTATTCATCTTTTTCTGATACATCTGCTGCGCTCTCCTCTTCCGTATCAGCTATTGTTGCATCTTCCATATCCTCCGCCGTAGGAGCAGGTCTGTCTTTCTGTTCTTCTGTAGGTTCAGGATAATCTGCCGCATCATCGGCATTATCAAACCAGGCGTCATTAGGATCCTTTTCCTGCTCATCCGCATCGTCTGCATATACTTCCTCTTCGGCTTCTTCATCTTCATCCTCGACAAAATCGCCGTCCTGCTTTTTCTTAACTACCTTGAAATAATATGCAGCCCCGATCACACCGCCGCCAAAGATAGCCATGATGATATATCCCAAAATCGGATTGCTCTTAACAGGCTCTTCCGGCTCCTCTTCGGCAGGCTCTTCCGGTTCAGTCTCCTGTGGTTCCTTCGGTGTCTCAGTAGGAGTCTCAACTTCGTGGGTATCGTCGATATCCGTATTGTTATTAGGCAATGCGCTCTCCGTCACAGGGATCTGCGATTCAAGAGCCGCTGAGTTCTTAGGCAGAGTCTCCGAATTATCTGTTGTTACATTAAGCAGGTCATTCTCCGTGATCTCTGTCAGGAAATAAACCATCTCCTCCTGTCCGTCACGATCAATGATCAGATAAAAGACCTTGCCGCTTGCAGCTTCGATGGTATAAAACTCTTTTCCAAGGTTCATATCCTCGCCGTTCTCTCCATCTGATAAAGCAGCCTCCTCTGCATCAGCCTTGGCAAACTCGGCTTTTTTCTGCGCCTCGGGAGATGTATTGGTGCTGGTTGAGGTACTTGTAGTGCTTGTCGTATTTCCATTACTGTCAGTCTTTGTGTGATCTGTAACCGTTGCGGTCGCACTGGAAGGCTTCGTAGCCTCCGCACTTGCAGGAAGCTGTTCTGCCGGATTACTGTCATCATCAGAGTTAGGATCCTTGTAGTAAGGATTCTTTGTCTTATAAACCTCCGATACATTCCCGGCATTATCCATGGCTGTGATCGTGAAATACTCATAGCCTGCATCGAACTGGGAAAGCCTGATATTTACGGTTCCGTTCGTAACATCAGTAAACTCATATCCGTTCACATAGATAACCTTTACGCCGGAGTCATTATCGGATGCCTGGATAGTGAGAAGTCCGTCCGATACCGCCGCATTCAGCGTAGGCTTGCTTGTATCAAAGCACTTGATGGAACGGCTTCTCTCATAGCTCTTATCATTAGCATCCGTCACAAGCACATATACGGTGCAGTTCTCGGAAATCTCAAGGAACATATCCTCTGTTACATCGTTGTAGCTGCCATTCTGTCCGATCTTTGCTTTCACGGACTTTATGGCAAAGTTCCCTGTATCAAGGATATCTTCGACCTTAAAAGTGACCTTTGCAGATGTACCGCTTGAGTACCATCCCGAAGGAGTATTGATCGTAATCTTTACGCTCGGCTCCTTATATGCGCAGTCCTTATAGTTCTGACTACATACAGGGCAGTCCTTGTTGTAATCATACTGGCTGCACTTGTGGTCACAGATACACTCAGGTTCCGGCTCAGGTGTAGGTTCAGGAGTCGGTGTGGGATCATCTTCTCCAGTCTCACCACCGTCCTCACCATCCCCGGATTCATTTTCGGAGGCGCTGTCTCCTGTGTTGGAACCATCCCCGGCACCGGAATTATCCCCGCCTGTAGGATTCTCAACTGATGTATCTGTTCCATCTTCAGATGAACCATTATCCGTTGATCCGCTGTCTGACGCATCAGCACTTGATGACGAATCATCTGTAGTTCCTGCTTCATTACCTGTCACGCTCTCTTCGGCATATACCGATACCGCCGTGGAGCTGTTCGCAATGAATGCCCCGACCGGCAGTGCAAATAGCATCACCGATAAGATCAGCGATGCAATAATCCTAACTGATAACTTTCTTTGCATTTTCGTTTGTCTCCTTTTCATTTTCTGCATGAAAGGCCCCGCCTTCATCGGGCGGGGTCTGTTTTGATTCCTTGTCCCTTGCAGCTATCATGTCCGCAACCTCTTTTTCAGAAAGGCTGTTAAATAGTGCCAGCTGCTCTGGTGTTATATGTTTCTTTCTGATGATCTTCATCGCTTCCGCATCATCCGCTTCCTGCTCAAGTCTCGCCCAGTATTTTTCACGCTCGGTGTAATACTCTTTCTTCTCGGCGGCATGAATGCGGTTTTTCTTGATTGTTTCTCTTTTCATCTTGCCTCCTTATACTTAATGCCCTGGAACTCTCGCAAATGAATAGAAATGCGATTGCCAGTATGGTGTGTTGATGGAAGAGTATTTGATTGGATCGCCTGCGTGTATCATCTGTCCATTGCCAGCATAGATACCGACGTGGGTTACAGGATTGCCGGAATTGTATGTACCCGTAAAAAAGATAATGTCTCCGGCTCTCGCTTCTGATGCACTGATCGGTGTACATTGGTTATAAATACCCTGCGCCGTGGTTCTTGGCATGTTGCAATAACCGCTGTGAGTAAGCACGTAACATACAAATCCCGAACAGTCGAAGCTCGTTGACGGGTTGCTACCGCCCCATACATACGGGTATCCGAGGTAGTTCTCCGCTTCTGCTATAAGTGCCGCTACATCGCCACTGCCACCAATAGGATCTGTCGTACCGTAAATGGATCCGTTACCGTTTTCAAAATAGAAAAGCGGATTATAATACTCTCCATCCGATAAGCACTCCAGATGTAAGTGGCTTCCCGTTACGGCTCCCGTACTTCCGGTCTTACCTATAATCTCTCCATGCCTTACTGTCTGCCCTGCGCTGACATTCATACTTTCAAGATGCGCATACTTCGTAGTAAAGCCTTTTGAATCCGTGATCACGATATAATTCCCATAATCATCGTCATAGGCTGCCGTGGTTACTGTTCCGTCATGCGCGGCATAAACCTCTGTCCCTTCCGGTACTGCGATATCAATACCCCTATGAAACTGGTTCTCTCCGGTGATAGGATTCTTCCTGTAGCCGTAGTAGCTCTTAATCAGGCTGTACCAGTCCGTATCAAGAGGCGTATAAAACTGCTGAAGCGCACCATTGGTCTGCTGATATGCCGCATAAAGCGTACTTGCATCATCATTCCCGGTAAGACGCTCCGCTACGATATCCTCCAAAGGCTTACGGGTAAGCTCCACATCAAGGATCGTTACGGTATATTCCTCTTCCACTTCTTCCTCTTCACCGGTTTCCTCATTCGTAACAGTTACCGTGCGGGTTCGTGTCTCTTCCCTTGGTGTAAGGGTCAGCTCATACATCTCATCAAAAAGCGATTCGATCTCCGCATCACAGTCCGCAGCCACCACATCAACCTTTATGGCTGACAGGTAATTGATCAGCGTAAAAGGATTATGCCCGATCTCTTCAAGGTTATAGTTGTACTCGTCATAATCGGGATAATCTTCCTCAATACTGTCTATGGTGTTCTGCAATGCCATTTCCCTTGAAGTCATAGCTTCATCCGATGCATCAAGCTGAGCTGGCTGACTCTGATAGCTTCCTGCCATGGTTGCCGACAGGCCACCATTAAGTACAGCAGAACAGCTTGATATACCTGCGGCAATGAGCATAAAAAAGAGTCCGAACAAGCCTATTGTCGCTATCGCTCCGATATGCTTCCTTGCGAACTCTGCTACCTTTCTTGCCATATTTGTGGTTGTTGTTGCCGCTTTTTTTGCATATCCGGCAGCCTGCTTTGCCTCAGTCGTCCCTTTCTTAAGTGCCTTGGCATACTCACGCTTGATACGCTGCTTCTGCAGACGCTTCTGTATGGCTTTCTTTTTGACCTCCGGGTTTTCCTCCAAATACTTTTGATATCTGAAGTTCACCTCCGCCTTGAACTGCTTCTTTTCAAGAGCCGCTACCTTATTACTTCGCTTTGCCTGTACGCCATGCTTTATATTTCTCGCATGAACGATAACGGCTTCACCAGCCTCTTCTGTCCTGTGGGCAGCTTCAACACCGGAGTTATCCTTTTCATCCTCCGATATCTTGTCATGCACCAGTCCCTGTGCTTCCATCATCGCCCTGCGGTTTGCGGCAGTTATGGGATTATCTGACTTCGGCTTTTTTAGTACCTTATTGGTCTGAAGCTCATAGGTTACTTTCCCGGTCTTTTCATCGAAATGCCGTACCAGCTTGTACTCCTTGCGCTGCGGCAGCTTCTTCCTTGCCTTTTGTGCTTTAGCACCAGCCTTTTCCGCTTTCTTTTCAAGCATCTCAAGCTTATGGCTCTTTGCCGTTTCAGCACCTGCTTCTTCCACAAATCCGGTCTTTCCATGGAAATCTCCATCTGACTGTATGAAGCTATCCTTTACCCTTGCACGGCTCTCATGCTGCCTGTGCTTACGGAGTGCCCTTGTTTCCTCACGCTGAGAAGCATACTCGGTATTTTTATCATCTTCATTCTCATGTTTTTTAAAGAATTCCTGATTGACCTTTCTGCTCTTTTCTTCTGCCTGGGAAACCGTATTTGCAGGTGCAGCATTAAACATCTCCTGTGCTTCGCTTACGACCTTGCCTTTGTGAGCATTGCTCTTTACCTTTCCATCAGCGGATCCCGTAGGACCCGCCCGTGCTTTCTTAAAATCACCAGCATCGGCTTTCGCATCAAATCCCTCGGGTTTAGCCCTGGTTATATCCGATACTGCCTTCCTTGCCGTATTATTCTTTTTCTTCGCCATCCGCATCATCTCCCTTGTCAGCAGTATGTTCCTCTTCCTCCTGTGGACGAGTGTTCATGATCGCATACGTCTTGGTATCTGTCGGATATCTGTCCGCAAACGGAATGACCACATCATTAAAAAGAATGAGTCCGCATCCGGATTCAGAGTTTGTTACATACTGGAGCTGCTTCTCAGAAAGTCCCAGCTTGTCTGCCAGGATCACCTGATCCTTTGCGTTCTGGTTAAGGAGATATACAAAATCGCTGTTACCAAGGATACCCTCGATCTCCTCCGAACGAAGGAAGTCTCCCACGTTCTGCGTCAGACCTGTAGGAATACCGCCCCACTTTCTGAAACGCTTCCAGATCTCCACTGAATACTGCGCTGTCTGCTTATCTCTTAAAAGCAAGTGAAACTCGTCACAGTAGTAACGGGTAGCCACCCTACGCTCACGGTTACGGGAAACCCTGTTCCATACCGCATCCTGCACGATCAGCATTCCCAGTTCTTTCAGCTGCTTTCCAAGGTCTCTGATATCAAAGCAGACAATACGGTTCTGAGAATCCACGTTTGTCCTGTGATTGAAATAGTTCTGAGAACCATGTACATATAAAACAAGGCTGTTTGCGATACGCACCGCCTTCTGCTTTGCATCAATGGCAAGCTCCTCTGATACTGCCTTATCCGGCTCATACTTAACCAGTGCGTTATAAAGATCTTCCAATATCGGCATATTCTCCGGTCTCGGGTCTTTGAAATACTCATCATAAATACCCTCAATACAGCGGTCGATGATACCCTTTTCATCATTTGCAAGACCTGTCTCCCCGCCTGCGATTGCATCACAGAGCGTGATTAAAAAGTCTGACTTAAGCTTAAGTGCCTCCCTGTCATTCTTATGTGAAAGCTGTATATCCATCGGATTAAGATAATCCTTTGAATTGGTCGCCAGCTTAACCACCTCACCGCCAAGTGCCTTTACAAGCGGGTAATACTCGCCCTCGGGATCACAGATCAAAATGTCATCCCTTGATACAAGGAAACTTCCAAGAATCTCACGCTTTGCAGAAAATGATTTACCGGAACCGGGCGTACCTAAGATTACGCCGTTCGGTGTACGAAGCTTCTTACGGTCTGCCATGATCATGTTGTTGGAAAGGGCATTCAGTCCGTAATACAAAGACTGTCCCGACTGGAAAAGCTCCTGTGTATTGAACGGCACAAGGATTGCCAGGTTCTTTGTGATCAGATGCCTGCCCTCCTTCGTTTCATTGATGCCTATGGGAGCTGCGGCATTCATAGCCACTTCCTGCTTGTACTGAAGGTCGATAAGCCTACAGTTTGCCTGCTGAATGATACCCGACACCCTCTGTGATACACTCTCCAGTTCCTTCTTGTTTCTTCCAAAGCTCGATATCAGGATTGTTGTCCAGATTAGCTTCTGATTACTGGTATTCAGATCATCCAAAAGCTCCATGGTGTTTTTCTCATACAGAACGATATCCGTAGGAAGAATGTCCATGTCATACCCGGCTCTGACTGCTTTTTTCTGCTCGTCGATCTTTGTTTTCTGAACATCCGACAGTGCTCTTTTTAAGAGCTTGATCGCTTCTGTAGGCTCAATGGTTCTCATGTGGATAGATATGGAGATATTGCTGTCTATATCCAAGAGCCTTTTTAAAAGCTCGTCATTCAGTTTCGGGGATATGATGTCCAGATACTTTGTAGCTCCAAACATATGCCCCATCTTGTATCTGCCGGGGAAACGGAACTCAAAGCCCTGCGGTGCGATATAATCCTTAACCGTATTGCCGGACTCCGCCATTTCCTTAAATGAAAAACGGAAAGGCTCCATCTTATCCTGATTGAAAAACTCATACAGGACTCTTAAGCGTTCCTTTCCGTCAAGGCACTTCGCATTGGTACCAAGGTTTTTGAGGTTCTTTATGATATCTGCCTCAAGGCTTATGAACCTCTGCCTTGCTTCCTTGATATTCTCTGCTTCAATGCCGAAAATGATATATTTGCTCTTGATGACTCCGTTATTTCCCTTTGCAGACAGGCTCTTTAACATATCCGAAAACTCCTCACGGATATCATCGAACCTATCTCCCTGGGGAGAGATCTCAAACTGTGCCGCCAGTGTCTCCTCATTCACATGTCTGTTAAAGAGGAATATCTGAAAGTTGATGGTCGGATCAAAATAGTTTATGAGCTGTGAATACAGCCCCAGTATATCCGCCCTTTCTTCCTCATCCAGAAGCACATAGTTTAGATCATAAAACTCGATCATCTTCGTATAATAATTCTTTCTAACCTTGCAGATGCCATCCTGGTACATCTTGTCAAAGGTAATGGTCTGCTGTGTGGAAATCTGCTTGCCGGACTGACCATTATCTCCGGAGAGCGTTTTCTTAAGCTTTTTCAGCTTTAAGAACTCAGCAAGCGTAAGTCCCGTGAATCTCTCAAACAGCGACTTGCCGCTTTTCTTACTCTGCACGGCTTTTGCAGGCTTATTTGTCTGCTTCACGCTTTTCTGCGACTTTGCCGTAACGCTCTTCTTTCCACTTTTTTTGCTTGCGTTCAAGAGCTTCCACCTCCTTTTCCATAGATTCTCTTTCTCTTAACTGCTCGTAGAGGTTTTCCACCTTGTACCTTCTTATCCCGGGCCGGATGAATTTCATCTCAATGACCTGCTTCAGATACTGCTCTGCAGGCACTCCGTCCTTTTCATACATTGCTATAAAGAAGAACGGGAGCATGACTGCCACCATCATGAGGGCAGCCACGTCCGTCCCGATTACCTTTCTTGTCAGAAGATAAAATGGTACTCCCACCACGGCAGCCGCTCCAAAGCAAATGACCTGACGCTTTGTGAAATTCCCGATGAATTTCGACTTGATCGCTTTCGGGTCCTTTGCCACATCAACTGCGATTGCCATGTTTTTAGTCACCTCCGTTCTACGACGCGTGAAGGATGCTCTTCGCAAGTGATCCGGTCTTAAACAGGGAGAAGCACAGGACAACGGTATAAGCCATTACCTGCCAAAGTGCTGAGTGCAGATTTGAAGCCACTGCCACAGCATTTACAAGGACTGCGTAGATTGCCACGCAAACCATAATGAAAAATCCCTGAAAAGCCAGTGCTATGCATCCTTTGATATAGTTGGATCCGATGCTTCCCCACTCCCTGTTCACAAGGGTTGCAAAAGGCATCGGTGCTACCGAAACATAAAGATAGATTTCAATCATGCGCCCGTATAATATGACGGTGATCAAAACGGACATGATCTTCATACAAAAGCTGCAGAACATCGTTTCTATGCCAAGACCTATCAGCTCGCCTATCTCCATGGTTGACAGCTGTGACGAAAACATTGACTGAATCGTGGCTCCCACATCAAGGGATGTGGAACCTGTGATGGCACTGGCAGCTTCGCTTACCATGTGACCGCCCACATCGAAGATCGCCATAACGATATCCGAGGTCTTGCTAAGAAGCATTACTGCTATGCAAGCCTTGAAAAGATATCTGAAGAAAAGGCTCGTATCGAATTCATGCATGTTGTTCTTGTCTATTACCATCGTTATCAGCTCATAACACAGCACATAGGTTATGATGATCCCGGCTATCGGTATGATGACCGTATCTGACAGGTTTTTGATCATATTGAAAATACCTGCGTTCCATGCGCTGGGAGTCTGGCTAACCTCTCCGGCGATTGTTCCTACCTTTGTATTCACATCGGTAAACATACCTTCGAGGTTAGACATTACCCAACCTTGCAGCATTTCCTTTATGAGTTCGGTAATCTTTTCAACGATAGTGTTCATCTATCGTGATCTTCTCCTTATGAGAAGAGGGTTGTAAGCTGAGGGATCACCGTCTGGGCGATGATTACGATACCTCCGCCCGCCATCAGCTGCTTGATTCCCTGTGATTTTGCACCGGGGTTATCGTTACCATAGCCCTCCAGCAAGTTGATGATTCCCCATACGGCTACACCTGCGCCGATGGCGGTTACGACAGTTTTAAGGGCAGTTACGCTATTAGTAAAAAAAGCCATGATTCTTGAAACCCAAAAAATTTTACTCTTGGGTTATCCTCCTTCCAAATGTTTGATATTGTTTACTGTTCTTTTGGAAGGCATAAAAATACCCTGCTTCATCTATACTTAATATGTGCGACTGTCGCACATATCTGATAAAATGAACGCAGGGTCTGGTTATGCCATTCCCACTTGGGGCAGATGATGATATTTGCTTGGTAGGCGCTCATCGTCTGCTTCCTTTATGGATGGAATCCGCATCAGGTTTGTCCTAAAGGATCCGTTTAGCTTCATCCTATGAAGTTGTAGTTTCGGTCTTGGCTCAGGTTTGGGATTTCTCCTCCGTCTCGCCTTTGACCTGTTCAATTTTTCCTGTTTCGGCATCATATTCAAATGCCGCATCCATCTTGTCATCCGATTTAACTACCGCATGACAGAGGTTCTTGACATATTTTTCAATGTCAAATTCGTTTTTCTTGTCATAATCGGACAGCTTCTTGTACTGCTTATGCTGCGTTATATCGTATTTGTCTGAGAAAAAAGGTCTCACGCCTCTCAGCTGCATGATACATTTCCCACCGTCCATGACTGCTATCTCATCCTGACTCATGAGTTCTTTTCCGGTCTTTTGGTAATTCAGACCGTAGGACTGGCTTGTACCTCTTGTGTCCGAGGTATTATATAGGTCAATGGTTTCTTTACCGAGGATCTCTGCCATTTCTTTCAAGGTCGTCTTTTCCTTGCCTCCCAAAAACAGGGTTGTGTCGCAGTTGCCTTCGATGGTGTCCGCATTGTCCTTATAAATAGCCTTGAGCTGGGACTTTGACTGTAAAATAATAGAAGCAGATATTTCACGCGATCTGATGGTCGCTATCAGCTTCTCAAACTTTGGGATCTGGCCGATATTTGCAAACTCGTCCAAAAGACATCGCACATGAATCGGCAGTCTCCCGTTATAAACATTGTCAGCAATCTCGCAGAGCAGGTTAAATAGCTGGGTGTACATGATACTTACAATGAAATTGAATGTATCGTCTGTATCAGAGATGATAACAAACAATGCCGTTAGTTCCGTTCCCAGCTTGTCAAGCTCAAGCTCATCATAGCTTGTAAGCTCCCGAAGCTCTGCAATATCAAACGGTGCAAGCCTCGCGCCGCATGAAATCAAAATACTTTTTGCGGTCTTTCCGGCAGCTAATTTATATTTTTTATACTGACGTACCGCAAAGTGGTTTGGATCCTTCGCCTCAAGCTCATCAAAGAGCAAATCCACCGGATTCTTGAAGCTTTCATCATCCTCCCTTGCTTCACTGGCATCAATCATATCGATGAGCATGGAAAAATTCTGCTCGCTCTCAGGGGCTTCATACCAGATAAAGCCGATGTATGCCGTATATAACAGCTTCTCGGCTTTCACCCAAAAATCTTCCCCGGACTGCTGGCCCTCTCCCTTCGTGTTTACTATGATCGTGTTTACCAGTTTTAAGATATCCTTCTCACTACGGATGTAGGCGAAGGGGTTATAGTGCATGGAACGTGCGAAGTTTATTGTGTTCAAAACCTTTATTTTATATGGCTTGTAGATGATTTTCCCTTTGTCATCTCTCTTGATATTTCCATCATCATCGACATCCGGAATGCCCTTTTTAAGCATCCTCCCGCACTCAACCAAAACCGTGCCTTTCGGGTCGGTAACTACATAGGAACTATGCATCTGCATCAAATTCGGCTTCACGAAAAAGCGGGTCTTGCCGCTACCACTTCCACCTATGACCAGGATATTTTTATTCCTGGCATACTTGGGTGAGCTTGGTCTGCCCGACATCATCAGCCTCTCCGATGCTGTTAAGATGATATTGTTCTCGAATACCGGATCCATATATGGCTCGATATCCTTTGCATTTCCCCATCTTGCGCTGCCATACTCCACTCCGTGTCTGAACTTTTTGGCGTTCTTCGCCTTGAAATACACAATCAGACGAAAGCCAACTCCACACGCTACTCCAAAAAGCAGATCCATTGGATTGAAACTCGGCAAAGGGTTGGCAAAAGCCTCTCCCAGCCTTGAAGCTGTATCCATAAGCCTTGGGAAGAGATCTCCCTCGACCTGTCTGAACATCCACGCTGACTTATCACAGAAATATCCTACGATAACATAGGGGATGCTCATACGGATCAGCTTATTCTTATCCGTGCCTTTCATCTTTTTCCGCAAGGATTCGGGTATGTTCTTTAAATCTTTTATGATTCCGTCTACTACCTTACTCATAGGCTCTGTCCCCGATCCTTGGTTTTTTCTCTGGCGCGTTCCCTGTTCATTGTTTGAGTCCAGAGTTCCTTATAACGGTTCAGCCTATCCCTTACGGATTCACGGTTCTGCCTCTTTTCGTTTCCATGCACAAATTCTTTGAATGCCATCGCAATCACGTCGGCATCCCTGCCCTTGAAGAAAACAACATACTTTGGCGGATCCACGGTCTTGTCTTTTTTCACGGCAAAATCAACATTGTACTTCTTCGCAACACGCTCAAAAGATTTGATGTTATTCTCCGTTATTTCCATGGTATTCGCACCCTGATCCTTGCCCATGAGCTTCTTTACGGAAATCTTTCCATGCCAGTTAGCCTGTTTGTTCTTAAGGTGATTCAAATAGGCAATCATGGCTTTCTTAAGCACATCGGCAGTCAGTTTGGAGGTTCTGATCACAAGGGCAATAGATTTTTGTGTTACTTCTTCCTGCATCATTATCCTCCTGTCTTTCGTTTATCTTCCGGTAATGTTCACAGCCAGGGAGGCACCAGCAGCCTCCGCAGATATATTTTTCTCATATAGTTCCTTTCCTCCGGTCTCCTGCCGGATAATAATCTCCATAACGCAAAAAGGAGCAGCCTTTACGTCTCCGAAGAGATATAAAAACTGCTCCTATCGCTGTATCTACTGTTTTGTTGTTCCTACCGTAGTAAATATATCGTATACAGATTTGCAAATACCATGCCGTTTTCAATCTTAAGATCATCCAGTAAAAGGCACTGAAAAAGAACTGCTCTGATTACATCATCATTCAGCCTGAAAAGCTCACTGTATTTTCCATAATCCGCCTGCTGTGTGCCTTCATCAGTGGCATGTGGTGTAACTTCATCCCATTCCATATTCTTTCTGTACTCAAGGCAATCCGCATAAAGAGAACGAATCTGATATTTTCCAAAATAGAAAGAATAGGCTTCTTTCCCATCATAGGTTTTCTTACATTTCTCCAGTTCATCATCTGCTATGGAAAAAGCGCATACATCAGTCTCTATCACGGTTTTTCCATTATAATCCGGCTTAAGCTTTCCGCCGTACCAGTTGATGTGCTGATAAATTTCTTCACGCCCGGTAATGAGCGCAGCTCTGTGAAAGTCTGTCTTGCCAAGGAATACATCCATATAGACATTGTTGGCAGACAGGGTATCGTTCCAGATGAGCTTTTTATGCTCTCTCACCCGGAGAAGATACTGAAGGATATTGATGAGACGCTCTCTGCTATCTATATCCCTGAAGCCCTCTACCGGAACCATAACACTGTCGAGCTTTAACGGCGTCGATCCCTTCTGAATTTCTTTTTCTACTAGCGATTCTATACTCTTTGCCATTCCATCCTCCCTTTTTCAAATAAAAAAGGCAGCTACAAGATCTCTCTCATAACTGCCCTATCGCTGTATATTTATCAAATAGATGTGGTCGGTCTGCTTTTACATCAATGCTTATTTCTATCCTCAGTATATGAAGCGCCAGTTCTATGGCATCCCCAAGTGCTTCATCTGAATCGTTGAGCCTTGTGATGCATACGCAGTCCTCAAACTCCTTATCTCTTTGCCTTAGAATACGGATCAGTTTTATTCTTGCGTTTTTGCATAGCTGCGTCTTCGCAAACTCCCATCTGTATCCGTCTTTTGTATTATAAAACGGTTTTGAGAATTCAATAACCGCATTCTTTTCCTTTATGTAATTTGCAAGAGGAATGCCAATCAGCTCTTCCTCATCTATGATAACCTCATATCCTGCCTGCTTTAAGTAATGCATCAAAAGGATATCGGGGAACTCCTTATCAAATTCTTTTCTGCATATATGGCAAGGCTCCTTATCAATGGCTCTGTCAGCTATTTTAGCCCGCCATCTGTGACCTCGACTACATCTCCACCAGACTATCCTCAAAGAATTCCGATGCACCTGTTCCGGGGAAATCATCGTATTACGATCATAGTCCCATTCAGATATCAGTTCGGGATCCGTGGTAGCAAGGTCATTCACACCGGCTACAACAACTCTGTCAGAGCATACCGGACAGGATGAACCCTTTACTCTGCTGTCTATGACTGCCCGCCATTCATAACCGCATACACGGCACTTCCACCAGACATTTTCCCTGGACTTCGGAAATACTTCATCAGCCCTCTTTGGAGCATTTTTCTCTGACCACTCCTTGGCAAGTTCAGGATAATTACTGGCAAGATCATTGAAGCCCTTATAAAGCATGTGTCCTTCACAATACGGACACTGGCTCCCATAGTACCTGTCAGCTATCTTTGCTATCCACTCATGCCCTTGGATGCATCTCCACCATACGGATTTGTTGGTGCAGGATAAAACCATATCCGGCATAAGCGGATGATTTTTATCTGACCACTCGGATACAAGCTCAGGCTTCATCGTAGCAAGGTCATTAAAGCCTTTTAAGAGCTGATTGCTGTTGCAATACGGACAATCTGAACCATTAACTCTGTTCTTCACTATTGCCTGCCATTCATGTCCGCAGGAGCCTCTCCACCACACACGCTTATGTGATCCAATCGTAACATCAGATGGCATAAGGGGAAGATTTCTGTTACTCCATTGTGCGGCAAGCTCCGGACATTTCTCAGACACCGTTTCCTTCATGCATCACAACCTCCCCGTTATGACCTGTACGGTCGTTGCTACCGCTTTTATCGCAGCCACAATAGCCATAAAACCGCCTATGATTCCTCCAACGATACAATCCAGGGCTATCACACCAAGAGAGCCTGCAATGCCGTAATTCCTCGGTATCAGCCACAACCACATCCGTCTGATGCCGAATGGAAATCCTACGAGGATCCAGAACAAAAAGAAATCAAATCCTTCAGGTTTATTGCAGACCGGATAGCAGAACAGCACCATAAAGCTGATTGCCAGTACCGGCAATATAACTTTAAATATCATCGCTGATAATCTCTCACTCATTGGCTGCCCTCCTCATGTTTTCTTCGTCACTTGATAATTGACCGATTTGCCTTTCTTCAAGCTCCTGTATCTGTGCGTTTCTCTCAGCCTCCCTTTGACGAGCCATCTTCTGAGACATCTCGTACCATTCCTCTGTGTGCATATCGTGATGGACAAGCTGTGTGAAGTAATTATCCATCGTTGTCGGCGCATTAAAGAGTGATGCAATCATATACTTCCGCATATTGTGTATCTTGCCGAGATTCTCGGCTATCATCCCCATAACATACTCAACATGGCTTGCTGTCAGTGATAAGATTCTTTTACGAACAAGCCATTGGGGATACTCTGTTCCTCCAATATTCAGCGACTCTCTTTTTCCGGCTATGAGATCAACCATAACTTCAAACAGTTCGTCAAATCGGCTGTTATATTCTGCTCTGTACCTTGCAGACATTTCGTCGTAATAGATATTCTCCTTGATCTGTGCAATATCTTCACGTATCACATCCTCATCCCATCCTGAGTTATCCACAGGCGAAGCCGCTTCTGTAGTATTACCAGTAACCTGGATAAGATTATGATTAGGCTCAATAATATTTTTTAAATAATTATTAGGATCTATTGGTGCGGAATTTCCCACTTCAAGAACAAGGAAATCCCCATCTCTAGAGATTGGTTTTTCATCATTCAAGACTTCGGTTTTTCCTGTTTCAGAAAAAAGTTTTCCACAATCATCCGTTTCTTCAGAGTACGATTTTTCCGACTTCTTGCTGACAAAATTCTTCACATAAATGATATCCGGTTTGCCCTGCCCTCTACGTTTTTTCTCGATAAGTCCAAATTCTATGAGATTTTTCAGAGTTGACCTTGCTTTATCAGCACTGCAATCATGAAGCAGTTTCTGTATGGATTCCAGTGATCTTATGACATAGGTTTTTCCTGCCTCATCAACCCATCCGTTCTGCTTTGAAAATGCAACCTGCTCATGTAGAAAACCATACAGGATGCATTCTGCTAGACCTAAATCCAAGTAATCAGGATCCTCGAAAAACACTTTCGGTATCTTCAAGAATCGGAATTGTTCACTTTCTGCACCAGAATAGTAATCGTAATCGAACTTTGGCATTTTACACACCTCCATGCGTCTTACGGTAATCTGCAAGGAGTCTTACGATCAGACTCTCAATTTCTGCATCGCTTGCCTCTGCGGGGAAATACTGCATAATCACTTCATGCTTAATGACAACATTTCTTTCCTTAATACTGGCTACCGCCAACAGAGCGTGGAGTGCTTCCTTTGTGCAGCGTTTTTCCTGTGAGAGCTTCTTTATCTGCTGTGCCTGCGAAAGAGACGGAACAACATTATCCTCTTCCATGACTTCCATAAGAAGAAACTGCTCACTCGGAGTGATATATGATAACTCAACTGCCGGGTTGAACTTTATCTTCTTGTTATCAACCATTTCCAACAGCTGCGGCAGAAGCTCTGTGAGACGGATATACCGCTGAATAGTTCTTGCACTATCACTGTTACCATCGCTGAGTTGATTCACGCTCCATAAATTCTCGCCAACTTGGCGAGAATTATTTGATTCAGGTCTTCCCGCTTTATTCTGTCTTTTGATTGCATCAAGCTTCATCTTGTAAGCAAACGCCTTCTCACTCGGCAGAATCTCTTCCCTCTGGAGATTAGCGTCCACCATCGCAATCACAGCTTCATCATCGGTCAGATCCCTTATGATAACAGGAACCGTCTCCAGTCCGACTATCTCAGCCGCATGTTTACGCCTGTGACCGGATATCACTTCATAGCCGCCTTCAGGTCTATTACGAACCATGATCGGTACGAGGATACCGTTCTCACGGACGCTTTCAACTGTCTGAGCCATCTTTTCATCATCCAAGACCTTAAACGGATGATTCTGAAATGGGAAAAGCTCTCTGATTGGAACCTCAAGCACCTGTCCGGTCTGCTCCTGATCAATACCAAAAAGAGAATCCAGTCCTTTTAGCTGTACCCTGTCCGGAAGTGGTTTCTTAGCAGCCATACGCCAGCACCTCCTTTGTCAGTTCTTCAAACGCCCTTGCAACCTTGCACTTAGGATCATGCTTATATATGCTGTGTCCGTATGCAGTACACTCCTTTGCCCTTACGGACTCCGGTATCATCACATCAAATACCTTTATCTGACTGCCATAGGCTTCACGGAGCTTTTCTATGATATCTTTCTCATGGTTGGTACGGGTATTTACCTTATTGATAACGATGCCCTCAACCTCCAACTTACGATTGAGTTTTCTCTTTGTAGAGCCTATTGAAGCAAGTAGCTGTTGAAGACCTGCCATTGAAAGATACGATGCCTCCACCGGAATGATCACAGAATCCGCAGTTGTCAGCACGTTGATTGTCACAAGATTAAGGCTGGGAGAACAGTCGATTAGGATATAATCGTATTCGTCCCTGACGCTTGATACAAAAGCATCCAGCAGATGCTCTCTGCTGAGAGCGTTCATTATCATGTAGTCCATACCGGCAAGCTTTATATTGCACGGCATGAGATCCACGCCTTCATCGTTATGTAGAATATACTCCGCAGGATCTATCGGATCCTCATTTATCTCACGCTCTATGAAAGAAGCAAGAGTGTTCTCCAGTTCATCCGCATTATCTATACCGAGACTGGATGTTAAATTTCCCTGGGGATCAGCATCAATGACCAATACCTTTTTGTCATTCATGGCAAGACCAACGCTCAAATTGCTTGCCAACGCTGTCTTCCCGACACCCCCTTTTTGATTAGCTACTGCGATTACTTTAGCCATAACCGTTCCTCCTGTTCTTTTTTTATCTGTTGCCCTGCCTTTTGCGGGCTTCTATTTTTGTTCTTTTGTCCACATCCGAAAACACTCGGAAGATCTTGTTGGTTCCCTTATTCTTTAAGGGCTTGGATTGGCTTGTGACCTGGTACACCTTGTCTTTTTCCATGTGTTCCAGATAATCTTTCAGCTCGTAGGTCGGTCCCGAAACTCTTACTTTTAACATACTCGTTCATTCCTCCTCTAATTTGGTATAGTCTCTGTCTTAGTTCGGGAACGGTTATCATCATAATCGCTCTGCCTGCACCTATCGCTGTACTTATTTTCATGGCATCTCCTCCTTGTAAATGTATTTTTGACCATAACAAAAAGGACACTCTCAAAAGATTTCTCTTTTAGAAAGTGTCCTTAATTTTGCAAAATATTTGATTGACTACCCAAGGAGTAAATGCATTATCATGTACTGTTCTGCATCTACAATTGGAACTATTGTGGCACTTTTGTGGTACCTAAGTTCCTTTTACCACTTGAAACCCTTGATTTTACTGGGGTTTACTTGCTTGTTGACTTCAGTGTCGGGAACACCAGTTCGACATCTCTCCTCTTTCAGAATTGAAGCGAATTAAGGAGAACCAACACTTTAGAATTCTTATCAAATATGGATATATAGCACCATAGAAAGGAAGGATAGTGTTGTAATCGGTGTGTATATCCCTATTTTTCGTGGTCTTCTATTCCGAATCCCACTTTATAGTACTTTAGGTTCCTATTTAGACCTTATATAATCCGAGGACAACGCGCTCTCCAAAGCACATCTCGGAATCACTATTTATTACATACTCATTGTATCATTTTGGAAAGGATTTGTCACTATGTTTTTCAAAAAATCCAGCATTCATGCGGGTTTGGAGACTACACCACAACAAAACCTACTTTTTTGTCGTCTTTAATATGTATTGACTAAAACCTAACAACAACACGTCTCTTTTTTTATGCTCTGTAGTCAAAAAATCATTCGATAAAGGTATCAAGTAATCCGCAGCCTGCTCATTATCAAAATATAATCTTTCCCTGTAACTCTTCGAAGGTCTCAAGCTTCTTTTCTTTCTTGACCTCAGCATAGATGTTCATAGTCGTCGTTATATCTGAATGTCCCATTATAACTTGAATAACCTTGGGATTAACATCATTCTCACAAAGCCTTGTACAGAATGTATGTCTTAAATGATGACATGAAAAATCAGGTAAAAAGATTGGCTTCCTATCTTCGTATGCCGCTTTTGCTTTTTCCTCACTATTATAATGGACAATAGCACGATGAATAGCATGATTTATTGCTGTAGGAAGATATACGGTATGACTCGCTGTTGAGAACACAAATCCGGAATAGCCATCAATTTCTTCCTCACAGAATCCAATGCATTTTTGAAACTCATATTCATCAAGGAAAGCCTGATATACCTCATCAAACATTGGAATCGTTCTTATTCCTGCCTTAGTCTTTGTAGAATGGATACGCTTCCTTGTCTTGCGATTCTCATCAGGGCTGTCGGAAAAAGCATGTGTAATAGAGATTGTCCTTTCATCAAAATTCAAGTCATTCCATGTAAGCCCCAAAGCCTCTCCGATGCGACAACCTGTACCTAAAAGAACTGTAATGATAGGAACCCACCCTGCATACTCACGATTTCCTCTAAGAAACTCCATAAAATTCCTTTGCTCATCAACAGACAAAGCTTCTCTTTTTTCCTTCACAAAGTACTTACTCGCTTTTACCTCAGCCATGACTCCTTCAGCAGGATTCGTCCTTATCAAACCATCCCTTATCGCCATCTTGAACGCAGGAAAAAGGATTGTATTTACATGATCTACCGTACTTCCACTATATCCATCATTTTTTATCAAACCATAATAATATGTAAGGATATCAGTATACTTTATACTTATTATTTTTCTTTTACCAAAATCCTTTTTGATAATGTGATCAAAAAGGTATACATATACGCCCTTAGTGTTGGTCGCAAGATTATTTTTATTATCTAGGTACCTTTGAACCATATCGTTTACTGTGATTGTCTTAGCTTTTGCCGGATCAAGCCCGTCTTCATAATCTCTCTGAAGCTGTCTCTCCTTTTCTCTAAGTTCTACAAGGGTCTTTGAATAGATGTAATGCCGCTTCCCCAATCGGTCAGTGTAAGCATAACAATACTTTCCATCCTTTCTTTGAGACTCCCCTGTTCGTAACTGATAACCTTTGCTATCTTTTCTTGCCATAATCTTCCTCCTAAAAATTGGAGGAACAGTTGAATTATTTTCATTATAATCCGCACTGTTCCTCGCTTTCAATTGACTTTTCTTTTGATTGGTTATAGTGTTTTTTCTTTATATAAGTGATTGGACAAAAATGTATTTCATTGTACCAATCTGTTATAAAAATTATCTTTCTTTGAAATTCTCCAAAAACTCCTCGAACAACTCTGTATTGATCAAAACAACTCTCCCCACCTTGTAAGTAGCTCCTGCGTCCTTCGCAAACTTCCTCACCGTCTTATCGCATATAGAATAAAGCTCCACTGCTTCATCATATCTGACAAACTTCTTTCGCCCATTTTTTACCTTTTCCTCAAGATGAGGAATCTCCGCTCTGGTCTTTGGCATAGCACGTACCTCCTAAATACTTCCTTCCATATACATAACTACCTGTTTCATGAGCTTCTGCTTGATTCGAAAAATGCACTTTCTTGCTGATTCAACCGAAATCCCATTTGCATCTGCAATATCTCCCAACGGCGCATGTGACTCTATGCGACTCATAAAAATATCACGTTCTCTCGGTTTCAAGCTGTTAAGCTGAGCATTATACAATTTGTAATCCAGCCTCATCTGTCTTATAACAAATGCGTCTTTCTTGAACTCTTCTTCTCTATCTGTCCCAGTCAGTACTCCGTTGGAAAAATCACACCCCATCAGTGCGTCACGTATCAGAACATTATTGGTAGCTGTGTTTCCTGTAATATCACTGATTTTGTTATCCTGAACTCGGACTCCCAGATCCTCTATACCTCCTCTTCGATTGGAAGCCTTCTCCCTCTCGATGAGATATACAAGACCATCGATATGGCTATCGATTATTCCAAGAAAAGTTACAAAATTGCTACTGATCAACCTCACTCTTTCTGCAGCATCAGCCACAGCATATTGTTTTACCAAACTTGCCATTGTAAATCCTCCAACTAAAGAGGAAACAGCTGTATTCAAGAAATAGTTACCGGTTATTTCTATCTACAATTACATTCTATGGGCTTCTATGGCATGCAACGAGTCCCAAGATTATGACTCAGCGTCAACGCAGAATTGACTTTTCAAAGTTCCGAGCGCCCTCAACTGCTCCAAAGCAACTCTCTTAAGCTCAGGTCCCAGATTCTTAAAAGTGTTCATCATCTCCTTCTCTTCGAAAACATCCTTTATACATCCACACTCTTCTTCATCGATAAATATTGATGTCGGAACCTCCAAAGCCACGGCAACCCTCTTAAGCATTGATACCTTAAGTTCAAGCCTATCCTGTTCATATAAAGAAATTGTCTGCTTCTTGGTAAATACAAGCGAAGCCAACGTTTCCTGACTGATTCCTCTCTGCTTCCTGATAAATCTGATTCGCTCCCCAAGTGTCATCACATCAAATCTTTTGCTCTCATTACCCATATCTCCCCTCCGTTCCGGAGTCCCAAAACGGAAACATACTTAGCCAAGAGCAGATATATCAAGAAACAAAAATAGAGCCTGCAAAACACAATAGACCTAAGGTCAAAACCTTTCGGTATATTTCCGTTTTGCAGGCTCCTTCGATGCTACGTGCCACGCACGACTCTTTAAGCTCTTGGCAATACTTTTGATAAATGATGCTGTTCCTCGCTCAATGGCACTGCACTAGTCCATCAATTATCTCATCTATATGAAATTGTAAATATAAGGCTACTAATAAGCTTCTATCGCAAGCCCTAACAGCTCTTTATGATACCTATGAAGTATCTCGATCAGCGCTTCATTCTCATCTTTAACAATAGTAGTAACAAACCTTTTGGTCGCACAAATCCTGAGCACCGATCCGCAGACATCACACTTTTCAACACATGACGCGAATTCCGCTCGCATAATCTTATTTCCGCATACTGGGCAATTCACCCACAGTTCGCCTGTTTCCGGTATTTTAGTTTTCATAACCTTCTACCCCATACTCTTTCCACAGATTAAGGAAAATATTTCTTACAATAACCAATTGACTACCGGCCTTAATCTGTATGTCCACCCTACGCAAGCACTGTACCTACATAGTCAGATGCACGAAAGAAATGAAGAACTATTGTGCGATCATCCCTAATCTATTTTACTAAAACAACGTAAAAACAATCTTCTCCTTTCGATTAGAGTTTTAAAGGTTCGAAAAAAAAGAAGCTGTCACCAGCTCCCTTCATACTCGCAACTGGCTGACTCTTGTGAGTCCCTATAGCTTTGTGCCACCGGATTGCTCCAGCTTTACCCTTGGTATTGTTCTGTTCGAACATTTTTTACACTTTTATTTTAACCGAGACGCCCCTAAAAAGATACGGCAAATCCTACAAAATAAAGCAGTTTATTTTACCAATTTAGCAAAATAAAGCGTGCTCATTTTGATTGAAACATCTTTGCTAAAGGTGTATTATATATGCGAACATCAGTTCTTTTTCATTGAGGTTATTTGTTATGAGTAGAGTTATTGATAATGTAGACGTCATCTGCCAGCACAAGGCAAACGGAGAAGTTATTCCTCTTCGTTTTCGCATTATGAACGAAGACGGTCAGTATGAAAATTATACGATAAAAGGTTATAGAACCATTACCCATCCGGGGCCTTATACTACTCCGGACGGGCTCTATGTTTCTTATTCCACATTTGTTTTTGAATGTGTAGTTGTTGTGCTTGATTACAAGCGGAAGGTACGGTTATATTTTGAAACCCATAACAGTAAGTGGCGAATTGCGATATGAAACAACCTTCCAGAACCAAACCTGCCATACTCACACCATTCTTTTACAAACCTTTATAGAACTCCACCGCGTCTGCAATTTCATCCTCTGTGGGATGCCCTTTCTGAATACCACCAACGAGCTTAAACGGGCCAAATGTATCAAATCCTTTACACTGAAATCTACCAAGCTCATTACACTGCTTATCCTTAGTAATCTCTGCTATACTGTCAAAATACCTTTTCAGAGGATTCCCTGCTGTAGCTATGTAAAAGACATCTTTCTGCGGCGGAAGATTAATCTTGGCAAAGTTCAAAATCTGCTCAGCGAATTTGCTGTAATAAATCCCGGATGCAAAACCAATCCTATCATATCCGTGAAGATCTGCTTCTCGCTTCTGTGCAGAATCAATAAGCACCACATCAGAATCCACAGCCTTGATCGCATCAAGGACTTTCTTGGTATTCTCGTGGTGCTTAGAATAGTAAACAATACATGTACTCAAACGTTTTCACTCCTCTGCATTTTTTATATAAGCCATACTCAATCAGAACACAGTAAATGCTCTTACTATTGTAACAGAAAAGTGTTTCTTTGGTCTGTTGTTATTCGATAATCAATTCAACTGTATTATCCACTTCTTTATTATATACATGCTTACCAATAATCTGTCTTAACTTAACAATATCATCCATATCATCAGATGCAAATTCCAAATAACATATATTTGATTTTTTTACATTCAAATCATCATAAAAATCTGTAATATAACAATAAAACTTATCAAGTATATCTTCTAAAGGATACTGAGATATTTCTTCAGCGTTTTCTCCTTCTCCCAATTCCGGCTCCTGTTCAAATATAAGAGAAGTAACAAACAATGTTTCATCGCCGTTTATCTTCTTAAAAACTCCATCTGCTGCTTGCTTATACTCGCTACTACCAGCACTATATTTATCTGCATTATAATTTTTTATATTTTTCATATAGTTTATCCTTTCAGCTATCATACTTTGAATGGTAATGCATTTTTAATATTAAAATCAGTTATAGCCGCCTTTACTTCACTAACAGCAGCATCACCAAATTCTGCCGCCATGTTAATGGTATTATGAGCAATTGACTCTGCCTTATTTTGCAACTGTTCAAGTTCATCTGCATGAGCTTCTATAGCATCTCCTGCCTTCTGAACTACAGTTTCATAAGCTCCTGATGTAACAGCATATCCTACCATACCGCCAACAAGGCCTGCACCTGCTCCAACCACTGTTCCTGCTCCAGGTACAATCGACCCTATCGCCGCTCCTGCTAACGTTGAACCACCAATAGCACCTGCAACTCCTACTGCATTCTCACCTAAATCATATGCTAATTCATCTGCGCCTATTTCGCCCTTCGCATAATCAACCACTGTGTCATAGGATGAAATCCCAAATGATACCGCCGCCGCTGGAATGCACGAGTTTCCTAATGATGAAATCAACGAATTAGTCGACGCAGACATAGCTGTTGCTACTTCGTTAGTAATAAAGCCTGCACTATATCCCACAGCCCCCGCCGCCGCTGTCTCTTTTGCAATATTAATTGCTGCCTCGTCTGCAGTTATTTCACCGTTGATACATGCCGAAACATTGTCCACTGTTGACATAGCACATGTCACTGTCGCAGCAAATGCCCCCTGTTCTACTCCTACCTTATTTGACAATCCGTGTTTTTCTCCTATATCCACAACAACTTTCTTAACAGCACTCGAATCAGAATCATTATAAATTTTCTTTAAATCATTCGGTAACTCGTATACTTTATCGTCATATTTTATCGTTGGTTCAAAAAAAGAGGGTCGTTGCTCATCTGCAACATAGTTCACCTTCACCTCATAATCCACTTTATGACCATCCTCTTTAAGCTTTCTTACAATATTTTCCACTTGCTTCATTTGGCTTCTATTCACCTTAAAGTCCTGTGGAACTACATTTTCTTTTGTGGCTGGCCCGCCTAAGATATCAGCAATAATATGCCCCCTCTCATCTTTAGGTCGGTATGTAGCATCTTTTAATTTCTCACTTAGAATTTCTCTCGAAGACGCTTTTACTTGTACATCATCAACCTTACAACTAATAGTCCTTCCAAAATCATCTGTCTTGGCAACAAAATTTTCTTTGATAATCTCTATATCAGGCTTAAGCTTTAACTCCGTTGTATACTTCACAGTATCAGTGATTTCTTCTAGATAAGCTGTACCTTTACCATCATAGCTAGTTGTCTTAGTAATCCCATCTTCAATCAGTTCAACAGTCTTTACAAGTTTATTCTCTCCGTCAAAATAGTTTTTTACTGCATTTCCAACTTCATTTCTACCAATAGCCTTGGATATAGAATCACCCATAGATTGCTCAATCTGCCCAAAACTCCCCTTAACGTCCTCAACACTTGATTTAAAAGATTTGTTGAACGATTCTATCTTGCCAGAAATATCAAATTTTTCGTTCTTAGCCACATTACTATCAAGCTTCTCAAAACCATTCAGTCCAGCACCCATACTATTTCACCACCTTTGTTAATACATGACAAATTTCATCAACTTCTTGAGCACCAAAACCTTTTGTCTTTTTTATCACAGCTTCTCTAAGCATATCTGGCATTTCCGAATCAATTATCCTTTCATAATCTGATTCTGTAATACCAAGTATAGCCATCAAACTTTTCTGTAACTTAGGAATTTCCTCGACATCCCATACAAGTTTCCCACAGAAAAAAACATAATCATTTATATACTTCATAATTATTTTTCTATGATTACTTGATAAATCTATTGCCTTCAAATCCTGAAGTAGCACTTTTTTCCTAATTCTTTCATGCTTTATCCACGGCGACATCAATACAGAGACAAGTTCCAATCTTGCCTCCTTTAATGGTCTTATTTTGACAGGATTACTATTAACATAAGGAACATCATCTATAACAGGAGCCTTATCAATCATCGTCAATACTGGGCTGACCCAATCATTCTGATATACTACCGCAACTCCGCTAGGAAGTTTTGCGATTTCATTTACCTGATCTTCTGTAAGTCCCATGGATCTTCCTACAGCTTCTCTATCATTTGCTTCCGGTGTCCTAAGAACTATCTTTGTATTAGTATTCTTTATTGCAGAAATATCAACCGATGATGGTGACTGATCAACAATTATAAAGCCTTCTCCATATGTACGTATTTCAGCAATAGTTTGCGTAAGCATTTCTACAGATTTTCCAACAAGTTCCGAATCTCCACCACCAGACGTATTCTTAAGTAGATTATGCGCTTCCTCAAGCACTGTTACATGCTTAAGCCCATTATTATTTGCTACTTTTCTATCCACCCTATACTCATTCAGGATATATACTATAAGTCCCATAATCAGAGCTTTTGTCTCACCTGATTTCACTCTGCTGATGTCCAAAACACAATTATCATCAAAAATCCTTTTGTATGGAGTCTGTCCAGAACAAAAAATATATTTATTAAGTCCGACAGTTAACGACCTTACTCGTGTAATCAAAGCTCCTCTATAGTTAGACTTGATATCTGATGCATAGTCTGATTCCTCAATCAATTCATTTAATTGTTCAGCGAGAATCTCAAAGTCTGGATATTCCACTTCTTCACCATCAAATGTCGAAGATCCCAAGTCCCATCCAACTATTTCATATGATTTTAGAATCGCGTCTTTAAAAAAAGCCGGCATAGCATCGTACATAGGCCAACAAACGCTAAATATTTCAACAAGACCATCCACATGTTCCAATACATGTATTGATTCTGGAAACATAAATGGATTTATATTTATTAATTCGGCAATCTTAGGATTTGTAGAGAACACATTAACATCACTATAATTACCAAATACATCCTTATACTCGCCTTTCGCAGGTTCAACAACTAAAAAAGGGATTTTATCCTGATGCAATTCATTTAGCATCTGATACACAGTATTACTTTTACCCGATCCAGTAGAACCAGTAATAAAGGTATGCATATTTAGACTTTTATTATCAAGTTCCACCACTTTGTTAGTTATTTGACCAAGATCAAACACCCTGCCAAGTGTCATTCTATCTTCAGGAGCCAAAGAAGTTTTCTTAGAAAACAGTCTATATGAAAAAACCTCCTTACCAAATTCAGCATGTTCTATTACAGGTAATCCCGGAACCGTAGTTCTAGGAAATCCTAAATGAAGCCCAAGTTCTTTTCCACTTATTGCTGTAGAAGCATCAGTTAATACAACATAGTCCTCACTATTCCCATAGCAAAATTTAGGATGCACAAACCTTGATATATATGTAGTAAGATCCGAAAAATCACCATTTAGATTAGGATTATTGCTTCTCCAAGAATTAATTGCAGCAACTTCTCTCCCAGATGTATCTCCACTCATCAATGACCGATAATTACTTGCGGCAATTTCAGCCGCTGACATATCATCAGACGCAAAATAACCTGCTACATTCCACATTCCATAACTATCGTACTCATTGGTTTTCTTTATAGATTCATCTATCAACTGTAATATATCAGTAACTTCTTTATTTTCTGTAGTTGTGGATGTCTGCGTAGTTGTATTTTTCGTCAATTGTTCATTAGGAGCCAAAGAATTGATAAAACCATTAAGTTGACCTGCTACTTGCCCTCCAAACATGGCTCCTCCAGTAGCTCCTACTTTAGCTGCCTCTCCTAAAAAAGCTCCTCCTACAACGCCAGCTATAGAAGCAACTGCTCCTCCTATCATAGCTGCTTTCTGCTTTCCATCCATCTCAGCAAAAGACTTACTTCTACTGCTACTCTCTGATTCGCTTTCAGAAAACTGAATTTTCTGTAATGGAGACAACTTAGTATATAGATTTTGATAACTTTTCCTTAGATTTTGAATCATTTGAGGCGATTGATTCTCAGCAATAATGATTCCAACATATTGCCGTCCATACATAGCTAAAGCTAATTTTTCAAGGCCTTGAACAAACTGTTCATTATTCTGAGCATTTACCAACTTATTACTTCCCACTACACTTACTGATGCAACATTATGTTGGCTATATATCTTGTTTGATAATTTCTCAATTTTTTTTCGGTCCTCATTTTGAATTTTTATTCCTGGGAAATGACCAATTAAAGTATTCTTCAGAGTATCTCCAAGCGTAACCGTAGATCTCTTCAACAGATCATCCGTCTCATTATTCCTAACCCCGATATAAAAATCTGTTTTCTTTCCATCAGAGTCAATTATTATATAAACTGAGGCATTGTAAGTAGAAATCGTATTAAAAACAGTGGTAAACTTATCAACAGCAGATTCTCCTTTTTGATAAACCATCTCTGTAACACGATATAAACGAATATTATCAATGATGTCTTCTTCAAGAGAACAAAGATTATCCACAGAAGCTATAAACATATCACTCAATCTTGCAAGATATTTTTTTCTTATTCCATCTTCAATTATCTCTAACCTATTTTCTATCGATATATCTGTTTCAGCGATATCTGTAGGGTTAATCTTAGCTACATCATTCATATATCAACACCTCTCTAGATTTCTTAGCTTATCTTCAAATTCTTTTACCCAATCATTATCATCCTGTAGCTTCTTTTCATCATCTGATAATTGGCTTGATACAATATCCCTTTCATCATTTTTCTTAAGTATTTCTTCTGATAAATGCTGAATATACGCCGATACTATCTGTTTTTTATAATTACAGATACCGTTAAAGTACTCTGTCATAACCTTTTTAGCTAATGGCTCCACAAGCCCATATACATAGTCTCTCCATTCTTGTAGATAAAATGTTGTCTCCAGCATCATCTCTTTATTATCATCACCTGATTCTTTAAATAATTTTTCGATTAATCCTTCCTTTGCATAAACGTACTGTTCGCTCTTTATATCCATAAGATCGTCTTCAAACGAAACTATCCCCTCTGCTATACATATCTCTTTATCAAAAATCTCCGGATCAAACGCATCTTGGTAGTCTGCTTCATAATACCATTCCTTAAATTGAAAACTTAATTCATCAATATTGTGTTTATATAATTCATCTATTTCTTGTATATACTTTGCAAACCTTTCGCTAACATCAGCATAAAATTCACTTGCATACCTTTGAGCATCACTTAACCTTTTTATATTAGTTTTCTTTATTTTCCAGTCCTTAACAAAATTAAGTAGTTTTTCTTGGCTTTTCCCCCATTGTTCAGGCATTTCATTGTTATAATCGTTTTCAAAACATTCCTCTGCCCTTTTAAGCTTATCAATCACTTCATCGAGTTTTTCCAATTTATCGTATACTTCTCTATTAGCTTCAGACTTTTCACGATTTTCTTCTTCCAGAACCCCTGTTACCTCATCTATCTCTTTTCTTAAAATAACCAAGACATCATGAATGTAATCAGAATATGGATATAATTCCAGATAACGCAACACTATCTCATCATCAATCTTCGAAACAATTTGAGGATGCTCAATGCCAATATCAATCAGTATTCTTTCAATACGAGCTCTGCTTAGTGGTTTCTCGACCATGAAGAATAACTGTTTTTCTTTTACATCATCTCTTCTAGAAAGTGTAGTCACTATTGATGCTAGTTGATTATAATTATTTCCCGCCACATTAATAAGAATCGGGGTATCTTCTAAAGCTGTATGCGTCACCTCTTCTACAGCATCTATAAGCTCCACCGAAATCTCTGTATTTTCAAATGCCGAGATATCAATTCCATGTCCATTAATGATGATAAACGGATATAGACCCTCTAATAAATCATCATTATCTCTTTTAAATTGAGCGAAATCAAAATGTGCATTTTCATTATCTTCGAGCCATTTTAGCAACATCTCAATTTTTGTATTTTTTTCTTTTCTACTATCAAGAATATTCTTATGGAAGATACGTACCTGTCCTTCACATATCCCCCCATTCTCAAAAGTTGTTTTTAGCTCTTTATAGTCTCTCTCTGTTCCTGAAAATTCTAGTTCAAAATCATATCCGTTCATTTCATCATAAAAAATGCTCGGAATCTTATTTATCCAATTTCTGAGCGGTTCATATTCATATTTCTCAACCAGACTATTAATTCTCGGCGCCTGTCCATTGAATTTTATTGTTGTTTCTAATAAATATGGATTATACTCAAGCTCAGCCTTTATCATCTGCTACCTCCATTTCAATGAAAGCTAAATTAATTCTACCATTAACCACTTTTAGGAGATATAAAATAACCATAAACTTTCCGCTATATCAAGCACTTCTATTCATTTACATGTATTTTTACCGACTTATCCAAATACATGTAATCAGAATTCCCCCACGCCATTATAATGTTGTAAAATAAAATTAGTATTATCGATTAATCATTACGCAGGAGAACTTGACAATGGTTATTCTAATTTTTTTTGCAGAAGCAGGCCTTGTCGCATCATTAGCTTTACTTTCATTTGCGCTTGGTGCATGCTACTTCTTTGATCTGCTCCTTATCTTCATTTCAACAGGAATATTTATTACTATTATTTCTAACAACCCTACACTTGCACTAATTATTGCATTATTAGCCTCATTCTGCTTTCACCGCAATAGAAATAAGCATTTTATTCAAAGAACTATGACGATTATTACATCCATCATATTGGGAATACCGGTATTTTTTCTTACCAAAATTTTGGGAGATATATTACTCACCATACTAAATACAGCAGTTGCAATCGGAATAAACATATATGTAAGACGGAAATATAGATTTGATGATTTATCATAGCGTTTGCAGTCTAGACCCGGAGGTAAATTTTCTTGACAATCAACATCGGATTATAGTGACTTATCATTGCTCACCTTCTGATATCCAGTTGTACTCCCACCCGTTTTTAATGTATCCTTATCAATATAGACATACCCCAAAGATACCGGAGGAACGCATATGCCAACACCACTATTTCCGTTCAGCAACGATTATTTTGAAGAAGTTTCCGAACAAGAGCTACAAAAGCATTTCGAAGCGAAAAAAGATCTTGCCGGAATCATGATGGAATACTTTGGTCAAAATGAGAATGAAAAAATAGTTGCTCCTGACACTGCAGGAGTTGACTACTACTTCTTAGAAGACTTCCTTACCGCAAATATGGAGATAGATTTTGCCCTGATTGAGCAGGATTTTTTAAAAAATTGCAAAGACAGGTTGCATGAGTTTAATGAAGTATGTACATTTAGCTCTCTTTCTTTCAGAACCAGAAAGCCATCATATTCAACCCACAAAAAGATTGTTGCACTGATATACAGCGGAGCAAAGCTTGGTGATTCCTACTGTGTCGAACTTATCAAATACCTTTATAAGACTTACCATAAACCGGAATACAGCAAGCTGAAAAAATTCCGCAAAATATCCACTGCTGAGATTTTCGGACTTTCAGAAGACGAAAGAGGCGGATGTGACTATTCTGCAATGGGAAGAATCTTGGGTATGTGCCCATTCATGTACATTGAATATAACAATGACTGCTCTATTCTCTTTAAACTACTGTTAAAACGCAGAGATGACTGGATTCGTTACGACGAAGAACTCTGTGAATATCAGACTGTAGATTCAGACCTCTATGCAGAATGCAAAACCCAGATTGACGTATGGTTTGATGAAGAAGAAAAAGCCGGTGCTCACTATGATAGAGTCCATGAAGCATTCTACGACATAAATGATTTCACTTCCACATGTCTGAGAGGCCGCGGTTTTAGTGAAGATTACCTTTATCACTGTATCGATCTCGTTTTTGAATTAAAGCATCAGATGACTCGCACTCTTGCACTTTTAAAAACCGAATATCCGAATAAAGAGTTCACGTTCGAACAGGTCCAAAAGCTCACCAATATCCATAATCTTGTCGAAGGGCTTGCAGACGTATCCGACAGCTATGAAACTGAGATCAGTTATCTTTTGGGCGAAGAAGTAGATCCGCTCGATTATGAATACGCCCAGTTTAACCCGAATGACATCACATCCAAAAACACTTCAAAGAAAGAAGTCAAAAAAGCCATGACGACTGTTGCTCCCGTAAGCAATGGAGCAATCGGTGAAGAAGATTATATAAATGAGATTGCCGAGCTTCGAGCAAAGCTCCATGAAAAAGAGCAAGAGAACATGTATCTCCGTGATCAATATAGATCAGCAAAACGCTCTTCTGACGAGGCAAACAGCCTTCTAAAAAAATATGAAGAAGAAAGAGATGAGCTCATATCACTGCGCGAGTTCGCATATAATCTGGAACACGAGGAAGATGCCCCCGTAGAGGAAGACACTCTTTCAGAAATGAAAAAACTAATCGCAGAGAAAAAAATTGTCATAATCGGTGGTCACATTAATTGGCAGAACAAGTTAAAAGAGCTGTTTCCCAACTGGAAGTTCATTTCTGTAAATGCCTACAAAACTGTTGACGGCGCTATGCTTGAGAACAAAGACAAAGTATATTTCTACACCGATTACATAAGCCACGTCAGCTACTACAAATTCATTGCCGCCGTCAGGGAACGGAAAATTCCTTTCGGATATATCGGCACCTACAATATCGACAAAGCTGTAAGGCAGATTTATCAAGACTTGATAAAGTGAAAGTTTACACTTAAAATTGACCCGGATGGGTCAGTTTTAAGTATAAACATTTTAACCTAAGCTATAACAGTTCTGATAAGTTCCCTGCACAAAGATAGCGGAAAATCAGGAAACATCTCATCAAATTCTTCTTCCTCCGATGCGTTATTTCTTCATTATTTACGGTAATAACTTGAGTATCCATGCTAACCTCCGTAACTTGAAATCACAATACAGTATTCTCAAAGAGTTCTCTACTTCCCAAAGCTTTTGAAAACTCATTAAAACTAACAGTTTCATATTATATTAAAGTGTTTCCATCTTTCTCTGAAGCATGGCTATTGCCGATACGTAATTCATTGCCACACCTTTAGGATAGATGTTCATAAGCTCATTCACCAGGTATTCCATATCTTCAATTGTTATATTAAGGATCTTCTTTGCCGCATCGATCATTATTACTCTTGCCTCATCCGGCTCCATTCCCAAAGGACGAGACAATTCAGGAATTTCAAAATCAATGCAATCTACTGATATTGCAAAAGATGATCTACATCTATCAAGGATGTCCTGCGCAATCTCTTTTTCTCCACTTCGAAGCGCAGCCTCAAGGAACAATCCTCCCATATTAAAAGAATCACCGAAATCCACCTGTACTACTCTTCCCATGCTCTTATACAACTGCACGATATCAGAATTATTCAGCATGATTGCAAACGCAAACTGCGCAAGAATGTCTCTTTTCTCACGGTCTGTCAGTTCCTTTGAGTATTTCACGAACTCAAGGCCATCCAAATAATCAATAGCAACAGCGTAGGGACAGCGGAATTTCTTATTAGGTGTCAGCAGATGCGCTTTTGCAACCGGAATTCCCATCTTTCTTGCAACAAAGCTCGCCACAAATTCATTGCCTGCATCCGTCACTTCTGTATGTTTGATGATATATCTATTCCCATTTGGAGATGTTCCGAGTAGCAATTCTCCGGAAAATCCTTCTGTGAATCCGTCTACTGTCTTACTCCTTGGGTCTATGAACTTTTTGTATTTCAGTTTGGTTGAATCTATCAATAGCCTACAATTCCTCTTTCTGCAGGAACACTACATTGCACTCATTATACAGAAGTAGCTTCGGCTGCAAAATATTCTACAAGCTCTGCGAACTCTTTCTCCATTCCTCTGAATTGATGATCTGCGCCCGGAACAATATATAATTGGCATAGAGGCGCATCTATAAGCTTGATAAGCTCTGCGTATTTATAGGAAGGATCCTTATCGCCATACACGAACATCACTCTCTTATCTTTAGCTTTTTCAATGCCGCTCTTTGTTTTATGCCAGTTGATCATAAGCGGGCCGTTTATCAAAAGCATCTTTTCAATTATACTTATTTCCCACGCTTGCTGGGAACCTACCAAAGCACCATTGGAAATACCTGCAAAATATATTCTTTCTACATTCGGACAAACCGTTAAAAGGGCTTCAATCTCGCTCGTTAAATTGCATGTAGAATCAATCGGATTAGCAGAAACGCATATCGTATATCCATACTTCGAATGAATATCCTGAGCCAATTTTAGATATTTACCGTTATATCCATATATAGTTCCGCCACGACCTGTTTTTATAAAAAGACATGTATCTGTCCCCGGTATTATCCCAAAAAGTTCATCAAGTTCACGAGGATACCTATTCAATCCTACACTCCATTTTTCTTCATCAGTTCTATAAAATCTTTTTTCGACTTCTAACAGATAGATCAATTTAAAGTATAAATCAATAACTATCCAACTATCAGTGTATTATTCGTTAATACGTGTATAACCTTCAGAATCACTAATCCATAATCTACAAAGAAAGCCTTTTGTTCTTCAGAATATGATTTTCGTTCAGCAATTGCTTCATTAGTAGAATGCCTAAAGCATTGCATTTTCTTTCTGTACGATGTAATCTTTTCATCCGAAACATAATCAAAACATACTGATGCGTAATTCAGATTTATAAATTTTCCATTCTTCTTAAGCATGTATTCTATGAGATTGGCTATTTCTGCTAATTTTTCATCCGTACTCATATTGTTAAATGATGCATTTCTATTTGAAATTTCTATAAATTTTTGTTCGATTGAATCACCTATATCTATATGAGTATTCTTTATTTCAAATGTTAGTCCCGCAACAAACGCTCTACGAGTCGCATATCTAACTGTTCCATTATCATCCTCGCCATTAGCAATGATTCTATTTCTAATATCGCTATATGTGAAATCTGATGGATTCCTAGGCGGACGTGCTAACAGCCGTGGAAATTCCTTAATCTCATATCCCATAGAAAATAAATAAAACGTCAACAGGTAAAACCAACATGTTTTTTCTTTATTAAAATTGACATCTGGCTGACATAATTCTTTAAATTTTACTATTGCCTCTTCTACATCAAAAACCTCAAATTCATAGTCCTTAACTTCTTTTTCTCCATCAAAAACGTTGTAAACTTTATTAACATTCTTTATTGAGTCAAAAAAAATGTAATGATAAGCATCCGGTTTGATATTTTGAAAATAAAATTCTTTAAGATTCATTTCCGCTTTTTCCTTTTTAGTTCTTTATTCCATCATTCGCTTGTAATTTCCAAGGTCACATCCCCATAAGCTACTTCGCCCTATCTCAATCAAAATACTGCATCTTCTCAACAACCTTCACAGGGCTCTTTACAAGCGAAGCAAAAATCTGAGCGTCGCTCTTTTTCCCAACAAGTCCGCCGTAGTGGACGGGGATGGCGTATTCCGGCCTTATTGTATTTGCAAGATCCGCAGCTCTTTTGGCATCCATAGTAAACGTTCCTCCAATGGGCAAAAGAGCTATATCGCACTTCACCTGCCTTGCCTCCTTCGTAGCTCCCGTATCTCCCGCAATGTAAATGCGCTTTCCGTTAACCCTAAGGATATAGCCAACCCACTCAGCGCGCTTTGGATGAAACGGCTTTATCGTGTTGTAAGCAGGAACAGTCTCCATCTCAAGGCCGTTTATCTCCTTGTAAATGCCAGGCTTAACCGTCACAATATCTTTTACATCAGGCTTAAGCTCTCCGGCGTCATCCTCCATCTTCTCAGGAACAACAAGAATCGTCTCCGCTTTGATCACCTTTCTGATATCCTCAATCGAAAAATGATCGGAGTGCGGATGCGTTATCAGAACATAATCCGCATCATGCGGCTCCTCCTTCATGTGAAAAGGATCCACATAAATCACGCCGAGGTCGCTTCGGATTCTTATGCTGTTTTGGGTAAAAACATCTATGTTGTCCAGCATTTCTTTATACTGCTCCATTCCAATGATTTTTTGTCACTACTCAAAAGTTTACTCAACTGTCCTCTTCTATCTCTATAAATTTCTTCCTTACTTTCTGCGTTTAAATATACCCGATAACAATTTACCAAGCCATCCCCATTTACTCTCTTTGTCTTGATTCTTTTCATCACTTTGAGGATGGTTGATCTTAGTATCGTCGACTGCAATCACTTTGCTTACTTCAATTTTCTCTTTTTCAGAAATAACCGCTACCTCGATTATCTCCAGATATCTTTTTGCCACACATATATCCAGTCCCAAAATCTTCTCGCCTACATTTTCAAAATCAATAGAAACGTGTCCATTTGATATATCCGTAATGAAGCCATCTCCAAATTTTTGATGACGTACCTTTGATCCTATAGGGTATATTTTTTTGCCTTCAGCATCAGTTATTTTTTCAATAGTCTCTTTTTTCTTTACCTGAGCATCAGCATTCACACTGACACCTTCTATCTCATTAGTCTTGTAGTACTTGCAATACCTGGATCCTCTGCATTCAATATACTGATATTTACAATATGAATCCTTTTTCCTGTAATATATGCAGTGGCTCTTATGTCGCCTTTCATCTCCCTCATTTCTAGTCAATTTCTCAACATGCCAAGGAGTTCCGGTCAATTCACTGACTTTAGGCATACAACCATCTCCTTACTTGGCGGTGATCAATCATTCCTGCTTCAAAGAAATAATATCTCCGTCAATTGTTACATCCCTCAATAGCATCAGTGCTTCATCAAGCTTTGCATAAATAGCCTCACCCATACGAGAGAATCCAAGCTGACTTACCAATGCCTTGTAAAGACCGTCCTTTTCAGCCGTGTAATTCTGTTTAAGCAGTACATGTAAGCCTGCCGCAAGTTCCTCCGGCGCGATATATTTGATATCACGCTTAGCGCCGGGAACACGTAGCATAAACGAATTCTGCTCTGACAGATACAGGAATCCGTTTCTACGTATGATTCCGTTTCTGTCACACCCTCTCATATCACTAGTAAATTGCTGTCTTACAACGCTTGTTACCTTCTCACGACCATAGATAAAGCAAATACGCTTCAAAAGGTATTCCTCAGACATTGGTGCCTCTACTTCAAGAATACTCTTTACAAAGCGCTGATTACCATATAAATGCTCATTTCTCAAACTATGTACATCTGCCTCAACATATTCCGGGAACTCCAAATGTTTAGGAGCTATTGTCTTTTCAAAAACAACCGGAGCTTCCTCTTCCTGTTTGCTTTCTTCCGCTTTAACATACCTTCCAAGATGTATTGCTTCTGTAGCAGCTTTAAGAAGTCTTTCTTTTTCTACAGCAGTATTTCTGAACCAGTCCGTGGACCAGATACGATAGAATCTCCATCCCATTCGCTCGAGGATTTCCTGGCGAAGCCTATCTCTATCCCTTGCATTCTTAGAAGAATGATATGTAGCACCATCACATTCAATGGCCAAAACATAATCCGAGCTGTCCGGCTTTTTTAATCCAAGATCAATTCTAAATCCGCTACATCCAACCTGAGTATCAACGGTAAAGCCGTGATCACGCAAGAAATCACAAACATCCATTTCAAATTCAGAATCAAACTGCTCAAACGGATTCACAGAGATAGATCTTTCAAGAGCAACTTCACCGTGCTCAGCGTAATCCAGATATTCTCTGAGAAGCCTTGCGCCTTCTGCAGAAGTACGTCCAAGGTCGATATCTGTTGCATGCATTGAAGACACAAGCTGAACATTCTTTTTTGCACGGGTAACAGCTACATTAAGTCTTCGTTCACCACCCACTCTGTTAAGTGGTCCAAAATAATGCAACAATCTTCCTTGAGAATCTTTACCATAAGCAACACTGAATATGATAGTATCTCTTTCATCACCCTGAACTGTTTCAAGATTTTTGATAAAGAAAGGTTCTTTTGCCACGTCATCACGTTTGAAAAACCATTCCTTAGAAGAATCTTCCTCTCTCCTCTTGGAAAGCAAACGCTCAATCAGATCCTGCTGTGCCACACTAAATGCAACGACACCGAGGCTTCGCTTTGGATGAAGATCAATATTCTTATAGATAAGATCTACAATAAATTCAGCTTCTTTTATGTTTGTATGGCTCTTTCTATCAAAAAAACCATCCACATGATAATAATCGACACCGATTCCTTCATGGTCAACCGTTGATGAAGGAAATGTTACCAGCGTATTGTCGTAAAAGTTCTTATTTGAAAACGCAATCAGCTGTTCATATCTACTACGATAGTGCCATTTCAAGCGAAGTTGCGGGAATGATGTGGAGCAAAGATCCAGTATAGACTCAAAATCTGTAATATCATCGCCCTCTTCATCATCGCCATCAAGTTCGACTGTTGAATTAAAGAAATTACTTGGCGGCATCTGCTTAGAATCACCAACTACTATAAGCTGTTTTCCTCTGTATATAGCTCCAATAGCATCCTGCGGAAAAATCTGTGATGCCTCGTCAAATACTACAGTGTCAAAAGTAATCCCATTATCACTAAGAAAAGTGCTCACACTAAGCGGAGACATAAGAAAGCAAGGCTTGATTACCTGAACAAGGTTTCCTGTCTCATCTAAAAGCTTTCTAATGCTCTTCTGCTTGCGTTTCTTTTCTCCTTCCCTGAGAAGAATAGATACTTCACTACCTCCTGCCATCATATCTAAGGATGGACGCTTAGCCGACAGTTCAGCCTTAATCTGGGCTTTGCTAATCTCAAACTGTAACCTGTCTTTCTGTGAAAACTGATTTACAGCCTTATCTTGCGCTATACGTGTAAAGTTTGCAAAAACCGGATTTCCGTAAATCACATGATTGATCCACTGTTTATAAAACAATCTCTGATATGCAGCTACAATCTGATCCTGATTGACTTTATTCTCAATAGCGCAGTTAACATACGAAAGCAAATCTCTTTCCTCTAACTGCTTTAACAGAATATAAAATCTGATCCAGTTACCCACTTTATCAAAAGAACTCAAGCACTGTTCAATCTTGGCAAGCAGTGAAGATAACGTCATTGATTCAAAGAATACATAATTAGAATCGAAATCCTTCTGAAGCCCTGACAGAACTTCCGTAAATGAGTTCATAGCCCCTGCCATAACATTTGCATGATTACCAAATACCGGCTTGGATGATGCGAATGTTTCATCGTCCATGATAGCGATGTTTCCACAGCTTATGCCACTTTCAAAGCATCTTACGACCAAATCCAATTCTAAATCAAGCTGAGACCAGTCAGTATCTACGCTTAAAAGCTCTGAATCTATAAGACCTGCAACCTTTGTTTTTTCTTCTTCAAATCGCCCCATGAAACTTTGATAATCCATGAGAGCCCTCATGTAAACCTGTGCCTCAGCATACCTCGGTTTCTTTCCGGTTTTGGAAGCCAACCTGATATCGGTTATCATACTCTTATAATCTGCGCTAAATATTCTGGGTAAAAAGCCGGCATAAAGCTTTATAAGTTTGTTATAGTTCTCCTGTCCATTAAGCTTATATATATCTTCCTCGAAAAAGCCATTAAGCTTCTCTCTGATAGGTATTATCTGCCTGCATAATTCTGCCATGTTCTTTGAAAAAGAAGACAGAATATTGATATTCTCAGTAGTTAGCATAACCGGACGCAAGAAGACCGACACTGAAAGAATATTGAGTAACTGAATAACCCTTCCGACTTCAGAAAGGGTGTTCATCTTCAAAGAATATTCATCATTAATACCATCAGCTTCGGATATCACATCTCTCAATCCCTTACTGATAATCTGAAGATCCTGTTTCAACTTATTTTGAGCTTCATAGGTAGCCTTATCACTCCTATATCCAAACCACTCATTTTTTCGATAATCCTGGCCAATTGTCGACACGTATTCTTCATACTGTCCGAGGAGATTTATTGCCTCGTTAAGATAGGCTTCATCCTTTTTAGCTATATCATTCAGTGTAAAATCTAAGTCTGGAGCTTTCCTATGTGCTGAATGAGCATCATAGAGCTGATACAACGACCTGTTTATCACAGGAATAGGTTTGTGAAGTTCCTCTGCATATGCATCCAGCTGTTTCTGCAATTTTGCTTTTGCCTGAACCTCAGCATCTGCTCTCGATGACACAGCGCTCCTGTCAGCTCTTAAGGTTTTGCAAAGTTCATTGATAACTTCTTTCTTATTTGCTTTATGGCTGTGAAGCTCTAGACAAAATTCCTCCAGACCTGCCTGCTTCAATTTGTCATATACAACACTAAGCGCTGCAAGTTTCTCTGATACAAAAAGAACCTTCTTACCATCATGGAGACACTCTGCAATAATGTTTGTGATAGTCTGTGACTTGCCGGTTCCGGGAGGTCCCTGAAGCACAAAACTCTTGCCGGTCTTTACCATCTCTATAGCTTCAATCTGACTGGAGTCCGCATCAACAACAGTATGTAAATCTATAATCTCGTTTTCTACTCGGTCCTGTTCAC